>NZ_VTXF01000011.1:0-162333 GCF_013114585.1 Vibrio sp. 99K-1 | reverse complement strand
CATCTAAATATTGCTTAGCAATGATACATTTTAGCTCTCGGCTATATTTGGACATAAAAAGACCCCCAATAATTGGTGTCCAACTATTGGGGGTCAGTTCATAGCTCTGAGAGTTACGCGGCTTTTTAGTACCAGCAATTTAACGGATTGGGCTAAACCTCTGTAACTTCAATTACAGACTCTCGAATGGGATCAATGCGCACCGCCGCAACCTTAAACTCAGGGATCTTGGCATGAGGATCGGTTGCCGTTGTCGTCAGGCGGTTCACTGGCGATTCCACAAAATGGAATGGAATAAACACGACGCCTTGCTGCATTCGTTTCGTTACAAACGCCGCAATTTCAATTTCACCACGACGTGTCGACACCTTGAGCATTTGTCCGTTGGAAATCCCTAACGCCTCAGCATCATGAACACTGACCATCGCACGTGGCCCCGCCAAGTTATCTAAGCCTTTTGTTTTGCGCGTCATGGTGCCTGTATGGAATTGCTCTAGGATACGCCCGGTAGTAAGTACCAGCGGGTACTCTTCGTCTGGAAGCTCAGCCGCATATCGAAACGGAATCGCTTCCATTTGACCGCGCCCACGAGTGAACTGAGTTTGGTGCATGATACGGGTACCGTCAGGGTTGTTCTTGTTACTCGGCCATTGCACGCCATTAACCGTGATGTTTTCCCAACGTAAACCACCATATTGTGGCGTGACGCGAGCAATCTCATTGGTAATGTCCGCAACCGAATCGTAGCTCCAACCACCACCCATAGCGTTGGCTAGCATTTGGATAATCACCCAATCCTCTTTCGCATCACCAGGAGGTAATACCGCAGGGTTAATACGCTGAACACGTCGCTCAGTATTGGTGAAGTGACCAGACTTCTCAGCGAACGAGCAAGATGGCAGAACCACATCCGCATACTGCGCCGTTTCGGTTAAGAAGATATCTTGCACCACAAGGAAATCTAACGCTTCAAGCCCTTCAATCACGTGAGTTTGATTCGGATCACTTAGCACAGGGTTTTCACCCATTACGTATAAACCACGCACATCTCGCTTACATGCCCCATCAATAATCTCGGTCAGTGTTAAGCCCGTTTCAGCCGGCAAATCAGCAATGCCCCACTCCATCGCGAACTTTTGGCGAACCATTGGGTTATACACTTTCTGATAGCCCGGGAGGTTATTTGGCAATGCGCCCATGTCGCAAGCACCTTGAACATTCGATTGTCCACGCAGCGGGTTGATACCGCCCCCTTCAATACCTATGTTGCCACACAACAGTTGCAGGTTAGCAATAGATCGAACGTTGTCGTGGCCAGTGGTGTGTTGCGTGATACCCATGGAGTAATACACCGCCGTGCGTTTTGCAGTACCGATCAAGCGCGCCATCGCGAAGATGTCTTCTGCTTTAACGCCAGTTACTAGCTCTACTTTGTCTAACGAATAACTTGGCGACATTACCTCTTGCAGCAAGGTATCAAAGCCATCGACACGGTCATCAATGTATTCTTGGTCATACCAACCGTGTTTAATGATCTGCTGCATCACACCATTAATCAGCATTACGTCAGTACCCGGTCGATGTGCTAGGTAAAGCTCAGCGTGATCGGCAATATCAATTCTCTTAGGGTCCGCGACAATCAAACGAGCACCGTTATGCCTTACTGCCTGTTTGATATGCGAGCCGATAATTGGGTGCGCGGATGTGGTGTCAGAACCAATGATAAAAATGACATCTGAGTGTTTGATGCTTGGGATGTCATTAGTCATCGCCCCACTGCCCAGAGAAGCCTCAAGCCCAGTTACCGTTGAAGCATGGCAAAGGCGAGCACAATGGTCGACGTTGTTAGTACCTAGTTCACGACGAACGAATTTTTGGAACGCATAGTTATCTTCATTGGTGGTTTTAGCCGATGAGAAGCCCGCTAGTGCATTACTGCCAAAGCCTTGTTTAATCGCCGTGAACTTATCGGCAATGAGCATGATAGCTTCTTCCCAACTCGCAGGTTGCAACCAACCATCTTTACGAATCAATGGTGTTGTGAGGCGAGCATCACTGCTCACGAAGTCAAAACCAAAGCGCCCCTTAACACACAGCATGCCTTCGTTAACCGGAGAATTACCTCCCTCGATATAACGGATTTTGTTCTTCGCTTCTTCAACATGCATGGTCAGCTTACAGCCCACACCACAGTAGGTGCAGATAGTGTCGACCTTCTTAAGAACGTCGGTGTCACCTTGCTTTCTATCTCTCGCGTCCACCATCGCACCAGTTGGGCACGCTTGAATACAAGAGCCGCATTGAACACAGTTCGAGTCACCCATTAAAGTCTGATTCGCCCCGAAATTTGGGCGACACTCAGGTCTTGAAGCGGGCTTACCATCAGCCTGATTCATGAAGCTTAGAACGCCATGAACATTTTGTTCACGACACGCCTGGATACACTGACCACAACTGATGCAGCGGTTGGCATCGAAAATAATAAATTCAGAGCTATTGTCGACAGCAAACTTCTGTCTTGTTGAACCCACTTTCGCTTCTTCTGTTCGAATAGCTTGCCAGCTTTCATTTGAAGCAATATCGATTTTGTATTCAGGGTGCGTTTGAGTTGCCTTGTACTCAGTCGAGTAATCACGTAGGTCGCAATTGGTATTGGCTTGGCAACCACACTCTAAACATCTTGCAGCTTCAGCGATTGCATCAGCATTATCAAAGCCAGTCTCGACTTCTTCAAAGCTCTGCTCTCGCTGCTCTGGAGTGAGCTCTGGCATAATCTTACGTGCCATGCGTTGTATCGACTTGTACTGCTCGGGATCAACGGCTTTGAGCTGCTTATGCTTTCTTGAGTTAAACGGTTTAGCCGGAATATTTTCCATATCACCATTGAAGAATCGGTCGATCGCTTGCGCAGCAATACGCCCGTCTCCGACTGCTTCTACTGCCGTCGCTGGACCACGTCTGAAATCACCAATACTAAATATATTACCCGTACCTGTGTGCATGGTTTGCGGATCTGCATCTGCGGTGTTCCAACGTGTCAGTGGGATATCAATCTCTTCGTTATCCATGAAGCTTAGGTCAGGCTTTTGCGACACCGCAGCGATAACCGTATCGAACGCTTCAACAAAGAACTCACCCGTTGGTTTAGGGCTACGACGACCAGAAGCGTCAGCAGGGCCCAGCGCCATGCGTTCTAATCGAATTTCTGATACATGGCCATTGTCATCAGCAATATTCTCTGCCGGGTTGGTCAAGAAGTGGAACTTCACACCTTCATGTTCAGCTTCTTCGATTTCATAGTCTTCAGCTGGCATTTCATCTCGCGTACGACGATAGATGAGTGTTGTATCAGCGCCATCACGCACTGCGGTTCGTGCGCAGTCAATCGCCGTGTTACCACCACCAATCACAGCAACTTTTTTGCCGGTAATATAATGTTTGTCAGTCACATAGTCTTTCAGGTAATCGACACCCAAATAGCAGCCTCCAAGGTCACTACCGGGATAATTCATCTCAACTGCTTGTGACGCACCCACGGCTAAGCAGACCGCATCAAAATCACGACTAAGATCCGACAAGGTGAAATCAACACCGAGCTTTTTATCGCACTCTACTGCCATTCCATTACGACACATAAGCTCGATTTCTTTATCTAGAATCGATTTCGGTAGACGATATTCAGGAATCCCATAACGTAGCCAGCCACCAGCTTTAGGCATCGATTCGTAAACACTGACATCATAACCTTCATTGGATAGATAATAACCAGCGGTTAAGCCACCAGGACCACTACCAACAATCGCAATGCTCTTGCCTTTGCTTGTTTTTTTCGCTGGCATGTAGCTCTCTTGAGCGGCCAAATCGGCATCGGCTGCGTGTCGCTTGAGCTGACGAATAGCAATAGAGTCATCGACTAAGTTTCTTCGACACTCCGTTTCACAAAAAGCAGGACACACACGACCAATCGATAGTGGCATCGGCAGTGTTTTCTTAATCACTTCAATGGCTTTAGTATGATCATTTTGCGCGATGTGATGAAGGTAAGACTGGATATCGACTCCGGCCGGGCAAGCGGTTTGGCACGGTGCTTCACAGTCAGCATAGTGGTCTGCCATGATTCGATTCAACGCATCTTGGCGATGAACCGTTAACTGTTTAGATTGAGTCGTAATGTTCAAGCTATTGACGACCTCAAGCTCACACGAGCGTGTTACGCCCATCCCATCCACTTCAACCACACACAAATCACACGGCACTTTGTCCGCTGTTTTGTTCAAACCACATAACGATGGAATCTCTAAACCACATGTTTTGGCCGCCTCAAGAACGGTTTGCCCTTGTTCGACGATTCGAAATTTCCCATCAATGACGATTTGAATCATAGCTTGTCCTACCTTTACCTTTCGCACACTGCGAGTTATCAATAATTAAAAATAAAGTAATACAATATTATTAATATTATTTAATCTATGTAATTACCATACATTAATTATGGTTTTGTGCGTGTGACCTCAAACAAGTTCCATTGATAATAACCATAAGGTATGAGTGGTCTTATCTGTATATGGAAAACATTAAGTTGAAGATAAAGGCAATTGGAGGAAGGCAGGTGTAATCAGGGAGATTAGACTTCAGATATTAAAAAGCCCCTACCACTGTATATAAAGTGAATAGGGGCTTTGAATTGATACGATAAATCGGCTTAAAGCTTACTGCTCAGCTTCTTCAATCAGCTCTTGCACTGGCGATGCAGGTTTGTTTTGTGCAAAACCACGCAGACCAACAACATGTACGTGTTCGTGATCTTTGAAGACCTTACGTACCAGCTTGTAGGTCGTGCCTTTCTCTGGGCTGATGTTCTCAGGCGCTGCAATCAGAAGCTGCATGCCTAGACGATCACACAGTTCAAACAGCGTAGAGATAGACTTCGCATCCAGACGAGCTGCTTCATCAAGGAACAACAAGCGACATGGAACAATGTCTTTGCTACGAAGTCGACGAGACTCTTCTTCCCAGCTCTGAACAACCATCAATAGGATAGATTGACCAGTACCGATCGCCTCACCGGTAGAAAGTGCACCCGATTCCGCTTGTAGCCAGCCGTCTGAACCACGGTTAACTTCTACACTTAGCTCTAGGTAGTTACGGTAATCCAGTAGCTCTTCACCCAGCACTTGCGGAGAACGTTGACCCATGTCGATATGTGGGTTCACACGTTGGAACAACTTCGCCATTGCTTCAGAGAAGGTGAAGCGAGTCGTCTCGAACAAGTCTTTATGCTGCTCTTGTTGAGTCGCTAGGCCCGATAGCAAGATTTCGTGGCTTTCACGGATCTTAACATTCAAACGTACGCCCTTAACCTGACCAAAGTAAATGTTCGACAAACCTTGGTTCAGCATACGAATACGGTTCTGCTCACGCTGAATCGTCTTCTTAATGATGCTTGCTACCGACTCAGAGCTGATCGCTAGGCGGTTTTCACGCTGCGTCAGTTCTTCTGTTAATCGGGCTAACTCAACTTCCATCTCTTCGATTGCTTCAACCGGATCATCCGTATGAATGATGTCTTGGCGAATACGCTCGCGAAGATGTTGGTAAACCGCAATATAGAATAGAACCTTACGCTCTGGATGTGCGTTATCTTCAGATAGACGCAGCGAATCACGTAGATCTTCATTGTCAGCCACAGCCAGACGCAGTGCACCCAGTGATTTATCCGACATTGAGCGAAGTTCGCCCGCCGTTAGGTAAGCCAGTTCACGCTTGTGTAGACGACGTTCAACGTCATTCTCACGAGCTAAACGCAGTACTGAACACCAACCTGCTTTTGCAGCAACAACGAAGGTACGAAGCTCTGTGTACTCTTTCTGTACTTTCTTAAGACGCTTAGCCAGTGCTTTCATCTCAAGTTCAGTTGAGGTGATCGTGCGTTCGTATTCGCTCTTACGGCTACGAGAAGTATGCAGACGCTCTTGAAGCTCGTCACGACGACGTACAGCGCGCTCTTCAGCACCTTCATCAGCGTTAACACCGAACTCTTGAAGCTCTTGTTTGAACTCTTGAACCGTCTCTTGCTTCGCTTGGTGCGAGCTCTTCAGCGCTGCCAATACTTGGTTGTACTGGTTCATCTGTTCGCGAGCTTGCTTCAAGCCATCGCGGCCTTTCGCTCGAGCTTGTTCTGCTTGAACCAGTTTCGCTTTCAGTTGCTCACTCAATTCACTGCTCTTGTTAAGCAGGTCAACTGAGTCTGCGTAAGCAAAGTAGTGACGACGCTCAATCAGATCAGACAGTGCGAATACTTTGCCTTTTAGTGTTTGTAGCGCGTTGTCCGCCTGGCGGTACTCAGCTTCCAAAGCTTCGAATTGCTCTGGGTCAGCGTCTAGTGCTGAAACGATTTGCTCTAATGACGCAAGCGCTTTGCCATGAGTGTTCAGGTAAGACTTAGCTTCGCTCAGACGTTCTAGTTGTACTTCTAGTTCAGCTAAACGTTCAGCGAGCGTTTCGTCTTCTAGAATACGAACCATAGGCGCTAACTTATCAAGTGCAGCAATCGCCTGTTTGCTTTGTTGAAGCTGGCTACGTTGCTGTTGCTCTTTCGAATCCAGTTCAGCCAATGAACGTACTACTTGGTTACGTTTCTCACGAACGACTGCAAGTGCTTGCTCTGGATCTGCATTAAACGCAACGTGCAGGTGTTTCGCTACAAAGCCGTTGAATGCTTGGTATAAACGATTCAGCTTTTGAGAGTCAAACGCAGCTTTCGCGTGATTCTCAACAACCACATCGCGCTCTTCTCGCAGTTTCTCTAAACGCTGCTCACGAGCCGCACGACCAAACAGTGGGATCTCAGGGAAACGAGAGTAACGCATTTGGCGATCGTTCAATTGAACACACACCGCGCCTTCTAATTCATCAGCATTGAACGAGCTGTCATCAAACGCGTCTACATCACCTTCAAGGATGTAAAGGTCTTCAGGACAATCATCAAGATCAATCAGCTTCTCTTTGATGCCATCAAGATCTGAAACCACAATCGCATGACGAGCTGGGCCGTACATCGCACTGAAATATGGCGCATCGCCAATTGTGATGTCGTCGTAGATCTCTGAAAGCAACACGCCACCAAGGGTATCCGCTAAGCCTTTCAAGCGAGGATCGTTAGAACCACCTGGTGATGCTAGACGCTCAATTTCTTGCTCAAGTTCAGCTCGGCGAGTTGCCAGTTGATCTTTAGCCACCGCTTGAGACTTTTCATCTTCAAGCACTTGTTGCATTTGCGTCATCACCGCTTGGCTATCTTCTAGCTCAGCTTCGGTTTGATCTCTTAATGCTTCAAGCGCATCGTTTGCTGTGATCCAAGCAGGAGCAATAGACTCTAGCTTTTGAATCTCTTGGTCGTGGTTTTGTTGTACACGACGCTGTTCACTTTTCGCTTCACGTAACTCTTCTTGAGCGTACTCAAGCGTTTCGATCTGCATTGCATGACGTTCGCGCTCTTCGTCGAAAACCGCTTCGTCAGTCAGTGAAATGTTGTGTTGCTTTTGGTATTCAGTCGCCAGCTCTTTTGCTTGACGCTGCTGCGCCACATCACGAGCCATGTCGCGATGCTGAGCACGCCATTGCTGTTCGTTCTCAACAACATGTTTTGCGTTACGACCTTTTTCTAGAGCTTGTTTAGCGCTGTGAGACGCTTCTTTACGTTCAACATCACCAACAATGCTCTTAACCAAAGACAGCGCTTTATCGAACTGTGCAGAAGCTGCTGAAGACATGTCTAGCTTGTGCTTAGTAGACAGTAGCTTCTGTGTGCTTGACTCTTCTTGTGCTTTTAACTCAGAAACCAAGGTCAACGCACTTTCTGCCGTAATAGATTCATCACCTAGCAACTGCTTGGTTTTCTCTAATGCTTGAACCGCTTGCTGGTATTGAAGTGCGCGAGTCTGCTGAACATCCAATGCTTGTTGGTAATCAGCAAGCTGAGTTTTCAGGCTATCCACTTCTTCTTCAGTAATGGTTGCCTGCTCTTCTGCAAGAAGTACTCGCTCTTGAGCTTCTTCAACCACCATCATCTGCTCTTCTAGACGCTCATTAAGCTCTTCTAGATCTTCGCTGTAGCGAGCAATTTTCTCTTGCTGACGAAGTGCAGTTTGAACCAATTGAAGATGATCCGAAGCCGCTTGGTAGTCTTGTTCTAGAGACGATTCTTGATCCACCAGCAACTCAAGTTCTTCTTGAACTCGATTCAACAGGTTGTTTTGCTCAAGTAAAGTTTCACGCGAACCAAACAGTTCACCACGGAACTTCATGGTTTGATCTAACTTATTGCGACGATCGTTCGCATGGCGCATATAGTCTGCCGCCACGTAGTTAGTCGATTCAGTGATCAAATGCTTGAACAAATCACGATCAGACTGAGTTGTCTTGATCGCTTCTAGCGTCATGCGGTTCTCACGCAGTGCCGATTCCATATCTTGGAATGCTTTCTTCACACCACCATTTTGCGGCAGAAGGTAATCACGCAGAGAACGTGTAATCGCACTTGAGATACCACCGTAAAGTGATGCCTCAATCAGACGGTAGAACTTAGAGCGGTCGCTGCTGTTACGCAGTTTCTTCGGTACCACACCGTATTCGAACATCTGTGAGTGGTAATCCACAATCGAAGAGAACGCTTTGAAGTGTGCGCCTTCGTATTGTGCAACTGCGGCCTTCACATCATTTAGCTGACATACACGAGCATGACTGTCTGAAACGTTCTGAATCAATACATCCGTTGGCTTCACATGGCTTGGAAGACCTTGGATAACGAACGGCTTGATGTCTACTTTCTTGTCACGACCAGCAACTTGCTGCAGTTTTACTGCAAACAGTAGGCGTTGGTTACGAGAGTTCACCACATCTAACGCTGCATAACATGCGCCTGGCTGAAGCTTACCGTAAAGGCCTTTATCACGTGATGACTGTGAGCTGCCTGCTTCCGTTGTGTTACGGAAATGCAGAAGGCTTTGGTCAGGGATAAGTGCTGTAATGAATGCCGCCATTGTGGTCGACTTACCTGCACCGTTACCGCCAGAAAGCGTTGTAACCAATCCATCAATATCAAAAGTACGTGCGAAGAAGCCGTTCCAGTTGACCATGGTTAATGATTGATACTTACCTCTTTCAATCATGCTTCACCTTCTACTTTTGTTTGTTCGCCGTCGTTTGACTCAAGGTCAAAATCAGCTTGATCGTTAAAAATATCTTGTTGACCGTTTTCATCTACATCTGATGTAGCTTCAGCTTTCTCTTCATTCAACAAGCTACCTTGGTTAGGTTCTTGAGTATGCACCACAGCCTCACCATCACGGATAAGGCGCAGTTGAGCTTCTTTCATGTCATCGCCAACACGTACGTCCGCACCAAAACGGAATACCGCTTCGCTGATACGGAATTTGCCCGTTTCGCCAATCGCAATCAACATGCCGATACGGCGTAGGCGACGCAGAGAAGTACGCACTTTTTCAAACAGTTTTTCTTTGTCTAAATCAGAACCAGACGCACGGTTTGTTGCTAGCTTCATGAGTTTTTTCTCATCCGCTAGTGCCATTAGCTCTTCAAATAGCTCTTGGTTAGTGAAGATACCTTCGTGTGCCAAACGCTCTGGGCTTAGGTACAAGAAACACAATACCTTGCCAACAAGCATGTCTAGCTCAGACAACACACTACGACCAATTAAAGACGTAGAACGCGGACGCAGATAGAAGAAACCTTCCGGAGCTTTCACAAGTTCTGTGTTGTAGCGTTGGTAGAAATGCTGAAGCTCAACTTCAAAATCAGATAGTAACGCGTGGTTATCTAGGTCTTCTGTTGAAATATGCTTACCTGAACGCAGCATGCTGTCTAGCGCAGGGAACAGTGGGTTCGCTATCGCTTTTACCAGTTTCTCTGGCATGTAATCATCAGTACTTGTTAATGACATTGGCTTGTACCTTTGCACCGAAATCGTTGATTGCCTGCCAATCTGGCTGAATAGCCTGATAGTCAGACTCTGAGTAACCTAAGCGCACCGCTTGGTCGACAACAATTCTGGCTAAATCAAAATGGTGTGTGCGAGGGTGTTCAGCGAGGTAGTCGCGTAACACAAGGCCAAGATCGATTGGCGCACCTTGCTGTTTGTGAGCTTTTAACATATCTGCAATTCTTTCAGACAGCAGATCGTTCACTTGCTCAAATTCTTCGTACTCTACGTCGAGTGGCGCTTGTCCTGTTACTTCGTCATCACGAAGCACTAGTGCTTCATCACGAAGATCCGTCAGCTTCTCAGCGTCGGCATAAGTTAGTAGCCACGGCGCATCAAAGTATTCCGTCACAGATTGACGTAGACGTTGGCTGAAGGCACGGTTCTTATCCATATCAATCGCGGTACGGATAAACTTGTGAACGTGACGGTCATAGCCGATCCATAGATCAATCGCTTGTTGGCCCCAACTTGTGATTCGGTCGAGCTTCATTTGCAGACCAAACAGGGTTTCGCCAACAAACTCGAGTTCATCGTCGCCGTAAACAATTTCTTGAATATCGAGGATCTGTGTTTGCAGTTCATCACCTGCCGCTTGCAAGGTATCTTGCAACTCTTTTAGCGTGGCTGAGGTTTCTGATAGCAAGACTTCACAGTTGTTGATCGCTTCACGCCAATCTTTATTAAGAAGGTCGGCAATCTGCTGTTTTACGGTCTGCTGCTGCTCATCCATAACGCGTTGGTTAAGATCAATCTGATCGAAAATTTCACCAACAGAGTACTTAAGCACGCCGTAAACGTTCTTTCTCCAATGCCCTGGCGTTCCACCTTTCTGTGCTGCTTCAATAGCTTTTGCCATTTCATCCGCAACCATAGAAAGTTGGATAGACAGTTTTAATTTAGAGAACTGACGGTGACGTAAATAATAATCTGAGATACCAATTGCCAACGGTGACAAGCGGTAGATGCTTGCGCCATCGGTAATTTCGCTGGTAAAGCGGCTAATCAGCTTCTGTTTAACCAACTCATTAATTGCATTATTGGCACGAAACGCTGAGGCTTCACCAGTATCTTCAAACAGTCGAGTGACGATAGTAAACGCATCATGCAGTTCACCCTCGCCCAGCTCTTCATCGAACCTTTCATTGCTTAATACTGCAATAGCAATCAAAAATGCTAAGCGCTCTGGCGGCAAGTTTAATGAAAAATCATGCTGCTTGACCCAGCCCACCAACTCATCAATTGGCTGCTCTTCGGCAGTTTGAGTCATTTCACTCATTGTGGTTCCTGTTACTGTTCTTCGTCATATCAAACACAGTAGATATGACGCCTATTTCTTTATAACGCGGGCTTCTTACGATTGCATAGCGCATATTGTGGTTTCTTTTACCACATTCATCACTGTTATTGCGCAGGTTTTTGAGCCCAAACGTGAATATAACGGCCTAGTGACAGATATGGCTCTTGGCGACATAGCTGTTTTTCTAGTTCCAATACATCTTCAAATTGGTAATCGCCCATGTACTCCATATTACCTATGTAGTCACTGAAGGAGCGAATGCCTGATTTACCACAGATTTCTAGACCAGCGTCTTCTATCCATTGATAAACCTCTTCTGGCTTCAAGCCTTTTTGTGGTTGCAGCTTAAACCGTTTTCGATGTGGCATCCCATTCAATACATGAGGAATGTTGCCACAAATCACATTTTTCAGGACTAATCCGTGGTGGTTGTAAAACATTATCGAGGCAATACCACCCGGTTTGACTTGTTCAAGTAGCAAATCAAGTGCTTCTTTAGGATCGGCTAGCCACTCCATAACGGCGTGAAACATCACAAAGTCGACTTTATCGTCGAGATGCTCTGCCACTTTTTGTACCGGAGAATGGATAAACTGATATTGCTCTAACAGCCCTGCTTCGGTGATCCCTTCTTGAGCCAGTTTTAGCATCTCAGAAGAGAGATCACATAGAGAAACCTTATGACCAAGTGCCGCAATTTTTTGCGACATCTGTGCCAATCCGCCTCCGGCATCAAGCACATGCAGTGGAAAAGTAGAATCTTCAAACTTGCTCAAAGCTTGTTCTAAATCTTCCCATACGATGATCTGACGGATCTCTCCTTTGTCAGAGCCGTAAATATTTTTTGCAAATTTGTGGGCAATATCGTCGAAATTACGGTCTTCAGTCACGGCTACTTGAGTTATTATGTCCTATCGTGCCTGCTATTCTGTCACAGGAATTTCAGGAATAAAGAGGCGATGTCTCTTTTTACTACTAAGTGATGTTTTTTCGGACTATTCGGATATGTTTGAGCTGAAAAAAGTAGTGTCTTCATTACTGATGCCACTACCAGCAATGTTAATTCTCGCATTTCTGGGCTTAGCCCTAGTGATGTTTACTACTAAAAGAAAGACTGGTTGCTTAATTACCCTCTCAGCCCTCTGTGGTATTTTCCTAATCGCTTTCCAGCCAGTTTCTAGTCAACTATTAATACCAATGGAAAGGCAGCACACTGCATTTTTACCTGTCGACGAAACCGTCGATTACGTGATGGTTCTTGGTAGCGGCCACGTCGTTGATGACCAGATCCCACCAACATCTGAACTGAGTCGCACAGGCTTGATGCGTTTGAGTGAAGGTATTCGCATTTTACGCCTCTACCCGGGCGCTAAACTGATTCTTTCTGGCTACGGCGCTGGTACAGAAGTCAGCAACGCACGAATGATGGCTAAGGTAGCCCTAGCACTCGGTGTGGCAAAGCCTGATATCATTCTGCTGGAAACAGCCAAAGACACTTGGGAAGAAGCCCGCCAAGCCGCTGCGTTCGTTAAGAATAAAAGAATGGTGTTGGTGACTTCAGCAAGCCATATGACACGTGCTCTCAACGAATTTAACGCGGCTGGTATGAAACCATTACCGGCACCGACCAACTACCTAGCACAAGAAGGTATTGTTGAGCCTTGGAATAAGTACATGCCTAAGGCGATTTATCTTGAACAGACAGAGCGTTACTGGCATGAGACCATGGGGTTGGTTTGGCAAAGCCTACGTGACTGGCTAGACACCAGCAGTGATATTGCAGAAGAGCCAATCGTCGTGCCTGAAGCTTCGAGCCTAGCTGAAGATGAGAATGTCGTTTCGGCAGCTCAGCCTCAATAAGCAGTCTACATAAAAGACTGAGTCATAAAAAAGCCGAGACATCACTGATGATGTCTCGGCTTTTTAATATTTACTATTCTAGCGGACTAACATGTCCCGCAAGACTTAGTCACCAGCGAACATGTAACCTTCACCATGGACCGTCACAAAGATTTGTGGATTCTTAGGGTCGAATTCCATTTTTGCACGCATGCGTCGAATCAGTACGTCGATAGTACGATCATTTGGCGCGTCTACTCGGTGGCTGATCATATTAAGAATACGTTCACGGCTTAATACCTGGTTAGGGTAAGAAGACAACGCAACCAATAATTCATATTCAGCTTTCGTCAGTTTTACTGGTTCACCGTTTTTGCTTAACGCACGACGAGGGATATCAAATGTCCACTCACCAAAACGAACCACTGATTCATCTTCAGATTCTTCAACCGCACCTGCTGCTGTTTTACGAGCGGCAGAAATACGCCAAAGTAGGTTTTTAACTCGAACCAGTAACTCGCGAAGTTCGAAGGGTTTAGTAACGTAATCGTCAGCGCCCATTTCAAGGCCAACAATTTTGTCGATGCTATCCGTGCGTCCAGTAACTAAAATAATTCCAATGTCTGATTGACTGCGTAATTCGCGAGTTAGCATCAATCCATCTTCGCCTGGTAAGTTGATGTCCAGCATAATGAGGTCAACGTTGTTTTCTTCTAACACGTTTCTCATTTGAGCGCCGCTTTCTGCTTCGCTTACTGTGTACCCTTCGTTCTGGAAATAACCAACCAGTTTACTACGGGTCACCACATCATCTTCTACGACTAATACGTGATAGCTCATCTACACCACTTTTCTTATTTAATAGTTTCGGTGACTATTCTATTCATAACTAGTAACAATTCTAGTGGTACTGTAGATAAATGCCAGAAACATGGATTTTTTTTGATACAAGACAATCTTAAACCTTGCTATTTGTCGTCTGGCACAATTCAATATAGGCATTACTACTAACGAGTAACTTTGCATTTCGCAAATAACCTCGTCATCAGCCTTGGTGTGTAAAAAACACCACAAGACTAAATCAGGATTTACGTAATGAAAGATACGAAAGCGTTCAATGAGCAAAGAGCAGAAATTTACTGGTGGTTATCAAGCTTATTCGCCAAAGAGCTCACTCAAGATGAACTTGACCACTACCACTCTGTTGAAATTCGTTCTTTCTTAACTGGTTTAGGCGAAAATGAAACACTCAAACCTGCGATTGATAGCTTAGTTGATGCACTAAACCGCTTACAAACACGTGAAGATGCACAACTGGAACTGGCTGCTGACTTTTGTGACCTATTCCTAAAGACAGACAAGCATGGTGCCCTTCCCTACGCTTCGATGTACATCGGTGAAACTGGGCTATTAAACGATAAGCCAGCAAAAGAGATGGAAGAGATCATGGCTAAGCACAACTTAGTGGTTAACCAAGATCTAAAAGAACCAGCAGACCACATCGCTATTGAACTCGACTTCCTAGGTAACCTAATCATTCGCTCTAATGAAACAGAATCAGAGGAAGAGTTAGAAAAGTCATTCGAAGTTCAACAGCAGTTTATTGAGCAACAGCTACTCACTTGGATTCCAAAGTTCAAGGTTAAGTGTCATGAGGTTGATGAGTTCGGTTTCTATGCATCAATATCATCGCTGCTACTGGCATTCTGTCAATTAGACACTCAATATTTGGCTGGTGAATAGCTTATTAGATGACTAGGTAAATAAATTCAGTAGAATGTGACAATTCACCCGGATTTCTGGGTGAATTTTATTGCGAGTATTTTCTAGTCAGTCTAAAATTGTGACCGCAAACGATAAAATATGAAACATTCACGAAATGCTATGCTTATTAAGTTTCAGAGCATTTCGGTGTTAAGACAAGCCGCTCAATAGCGGTTTTTTGTTTTTTAACACTTTAGTACCCAAAGAGCCCTACACGTTTAAGCTCTTAGTTAGGTAGCTTAACGGCTACTTCATTCCGTACTTTGGGGAAAGTAGCTTCTAATAGGATAAAACCATGGCCACTATAAAAGATGTCGCTCGCTTAGCCGGCGTATCAACAACAACCGTTTCTCACGTAATCAACAAAACCCGTTTTGTTGCAGAAGCGACTCAAGAAAAAGTAAATAAAGCGGTAGACGAATTAAACTATGCACCAAGTGCTGTTGCTCGTAGTTTGAAGTGTAATTCAACACGAACCATCGGCATGCTAGTGACTCAATCAACCAACCTATTCTTCTCAGAAGTTATCGATGGTGTTGAGAGCTACTGCTACCGTCAAGGTTACACTTTGATCCTGTGTAACACGGGTGGTATCTATGAGAAGCAACGTGACTACATTCGAATGCTTGCAGAGAAACGTGTAGATGGCATCTTGGTTATGTGTTCAGACCTAACTGAAGAACTGAGAGAGATGTTAGACCGTCACGCTGACATCCCTAAAGTAGTCATGGACTGGGGCCCGGAGAGTTCTCAAGCAGATAAGATCATCGATAACTCTGAAGAAGGTGGCTACCTAGCGACTAAATACCTAATCGACCGCGGTCACTCAAAGATTGCTTGTTTAAGTGGCCACTTAGACAAAGCGGCGTGTGTGGAGCGTATCGCTGGTTACAAGCGCGCTTTGGAAGAAGCTAACATTACTGCAAATGACGACATGATCATCGAAGGTAACTTTGAGTGTGATACTGCCGTTCTAGCCGCTGACAAAATTGTTGAGATGGAAGATCGCCCGACAGCTGTATTCTGCTTCAACGATACCATGGCACTAGGCTTGATGAGCCGCCTACAGCAGAAAGGCATCCGTATCCCTGAAGATATCTCTATCATTGGCTACGATAACATCGAACTGGCTGAGTACTTCTCTCCACCATTGACTACCGTTCACCAACCGAAGCGCCGTGTCGGTAAGAACGCCTTCGAAATTCTGCTTGAGCGTATTAAAGACAAAGACCATGAAAAACGCGTCTTCGAAATGCACCCAGAAATTGTTGAACGTAGTACAGTTAAAACGTTAAATTAACTGATAAATTGAGTTTATTTTCATCAAGCGCACCTTTGGGTGCGTTTTTTTTATCAGCAACTAAAATAAACCTAGTTTCATATAATAAAGATCATTAATTGAAGCAATATCACACTTTGAAATAACAAGTGTGAGCCTCATTCAACAAAAACTTTATTCTATTCAATCAGTCACGCACAGGGCAAATCACTTGAAAAGGTGAGACGCAAAGCTTCCGGCCTAAACCACTCGTTGGTATGGTAGCGGGGTTACCGATGGCAAAATGCAGTAACTACTAATAATTTAGTAATTTACGGCTTATTGACAATGTAATTGCAACATTTTGCTAATCTCTCGGACCTGCTTATTTGGTGGCGTAGTTCAAATACACCGAGATAAATAACATGGATAAACCGATACTAAAGGACTCAATGAAGTTATTTGAGCCCCTAGGAAAAATAAAATCACGCTCAATGTTTGGTGGATTCGGTCTTTTTGCTGATGACACTATGTTTGCTCTGGTTGTTAATGACCAGTTGCACATACGAGCAGACAAAGGCACAACAAAACAGTTCGAGCAACAAGGGTTTCAACCGTACGTCTACAAAAAGCGTGGTTTCCCTGTCGTAACTAAATATTTCGCTCTACCCGAAGGCTTATGGCAAGACCAAGAGAAAATCTTGCAGCTTGCGACTACGTCTCTGGGCTTTGCAAAAGAAGAGAAAGCTGAACAGTCCGCTGCTAAGCCAACTCGACTCAAAGACCTCCCGAATCTTCGACTCGCCACCGAGCGCATGTTGAAGAAAGCTGGAATTGATTCCGTAGAACGTTTATATGAATCTGGCTCTGTAAACGCATTTAATGCCATCAAGGATTCTCATGCGTCCTCCGTCAGTATTGAACTGCTTTGGGCACTAGAGGGGGCGATCAATGGCACCCATTGGTCGGTTATCCCGCAGCAACGTCGTGAAGAGCTTATCAGTCGCGTCAATTAACATTTTCAGTACACCTTTTTATACAACTAAGCCGCATTTCTGCGGCTTTTTTTTCGATTCTGAATGTTAGATAGTCTGCGGCCTTAATGCTCTATCAATACCCTAAAAGGATGGGCGATAATTATACTTAAAGTCTACTTTGACCATGGGAACGAAGTTAATCTCTCCAGAAGAATTCATTATCTCTTTAACTTTAATGCTCCCGTTTCTAATTTCAAACGAACGCACGTCTACCTTTTCCGATGCTTGAGGTAGGATTTTGCTAAGCTCATATGAGCCTTTGCCGTTTATATCCATCCAGATTTGTTTTCCAGATTCGTAAGCCTGTGATTGACTCGCCACTACATCCCCTTTAAAGATTTTAGATTCTACAGCGGCTCTATGATAGATACCCGAACCCATAGCTTGGAAAGAGAGAAGGCCTGTTGTAGCGATAACCGTTATCATTGATAATAATTTCATAGCTAGCTCCTTAGTTGTCTGCCTGAATAATTATCTAAAACAATCTTCATGCCTCGATTGTTACGTATATAGAACGAGCCAAGACCAAAACTCTTTCAACTTTTTGTCACTTTTTACGTGGTACAAATTATTACGATTGAAATAATTTAGGCAAAACAAGTCTCTAGTAGAGCGCTACCACCTTCTGATAAACGATTATTTTTCCCACATCTATCTATAGGTTGTTACTTATTAACACAAGGCTAACTAATTGGGTTAGCGGTTCAAACCTAATTCATCACCTAGACTAAATAGTTTTTTATTATCTTATGAAAGTTAATCTATGCTTTGCCTGTCTATCTATACTAATGGTATGCATTGAAAATTTGAGGAAGTATCAATGAGTAAGAAAATGATATTGGGTATTGTATTGGTCGTAACGATCGTTTTATTAGGCATTAATTTTGGCCAATACCTCACGCTCGAAAACGCCAAAGCACAGCAAGCGGTGCTAAACGACTACATTGAAAGTAACTTTATTGCCGCCGCGGCGACGTACTTTATCGCATATGTATTGATCACCGCCTTCTCCATCCCGGGAGCAGCCGTTGTTACACTACTTGGTGCTGCGCTGTTTGGCTTCTGGAATAGTTTGTTATTGGTATCTTTCGCCAGTGCAATAGGCGCAACTCTTGCCTTTTTGAGTAGCCGTTACCTACTGCGAGACTGGATTCAAACTAAGTTTGGCGACAAACTCACTACGATTAATAAAGGCGTTGAAAAAGACGGCGCATTTTACTTGTTTTCTTTGCGACTTATCCCAGTGTTTCCGTTTTTCCTTATCAACCTTCTGATGGGCTTAACACCCATGTCGGTGACTCGCTACTATGTAACAAGCCAAATCGGCATGTTGCCTGGTACTGCAGTCTTCTTGAATGCTGGTACCCAACTCGCAGAAATTGATTCGCTTTCAGGCATCGTTTCACCTTCTGTACTATTGTCATTTGCATTATTGGGGGTGTTCCCAATTATCGCTAAATGGTTGATGAGCAAGTTTCGTTCAGCACCGGTTGCGGAATAATAATTGTGGCCGGATAAGGTTCTATATCAATGAAAATCTTCAGTGCATCAAATCCGACAGAGGCACATATCATCTGCGGACTCCTAGAAAGTGAGAATATTGCCTGTGAAGTCCGTGGTGAGGGTTTGTTTGGTTTGAAAGGGGAAATCCCGTTCACAGAAGAAACTGACCCATACGTATGGCTATATGAGCCAGAAATGGCCACTAAGGCGCGTGCTATTGTCAATGACTACCAAAAACAGCAAGATTCTATCATCTATGAAGAGTGGCGCTGCAGTGAATGTCATGAAGTGAACGAAGCACAATTTGGTTCTTGTTGGCAATGCGGAGCTAACTCTCCTGAGTAGACGAGCTTAATGAGGTCTTAGCCGCTTCATCTGATTCATCCTCAAAACAAAAACGGGAAGCTACAAATAGCTTCCCGTTTTTATTTCAATTCTATTATGAGTTCAAATGACCGACTTAGAAATCACTGGATTTGCTTTTGGATAAACTCGATAGAGTGCTGGTTGAATTCTTCAGGGTTTTCAACATTACACACATGACCACAGTTAGCAATTTCGACCAGTTCACTTGACTCGTGCGCCTCAACCATTTCTTTAACGGGCTTGATAAACATGTAGTCACGCTCTCCCATCAGATAAAGGGTTGGTATCGGTAACTCCCTATCTTTGAAATATTTCATTAAGGGGTTCACATCAGCCGTTAATATAAACCAACGTTTAAACTCTTTTTGACACAGCTTTTTGGCTTCACGAATAAACAGGTGACGAGACTCTTTTTGGCTTTTTTGTGGCATCACTATGTAAGCAAAAAGGCTATAAAGCCACATGTAAGGAATGATGTGTTTGCTTAGATTTCCTAGCTTAACCAATACTTGCGAACGGGTGTTGAGTTTAGTTACCGCACCACCTAATACCATTGAACGCACACGCCCTGCCGCTAACTCCGCAACATTACGGACAATAATGGTTCCTAACGACATACCAACGAAGTGTGCGGAGCGGATTTTAAGGTGGTCTAATACTTTAAGAATATCAAGCGTGACAGCTTTGAATGTATAACGGTTTGATATCAGCTCTTTAAGTATGTTGTCTGATTTACCATGCCCTCTCAGGTCGATGAGGAGCAGGTTGAAATGCTGTTTATACGCCTTGATCTGCTTGAACCAAATAGAGGAGCTACCTCCGGCACCATGCACAAATACCACCCACTCATCGCTAGTAGGGTGAGTAAATGTTTTATGAAATAATAAACTTTCAGACATACCTATCGCTTTAATTATAAAAATGGAGCTAGGCCTCATCACAAGGCGATGACTAAGGATATCACGCT
This sequence comes from Vibrio sp. 99K-1, assembly GCF_013114585.1. Classification (NCBI taxonomy): domain Bacteria; kingdom Pseudomonadati; phylum Pseudomonadota; class Gammaproteobacteria; order Vibrionales; family Vibrionaceae; genus Vibrio; species Vibrio sp. 99K-1. The sequence goes on along the minus strand of NZ_VTXF01000011.1, from coordinate 142,299 downwards.
ATTAAGAAGATTAGGTGATAATAGTGTCAAACCTATCATTAGCACCATGAATACTTCACTTCCTTTTCTACCTGACTTAAATGAGTTTGCAAGCTTTGTCTTTCTAAACGTGATGTACTCAGACCAGATAGCAAAAGGCGCCCTGTTGTCAGAGCGCCTTAATTTAATAAGGTTTTTAACCATTTGATGTTAGTGCCTGCTAAAAATCTAAACAGGCGACTAGATGGCTGAGTGATACATCGTTAAATACTCTTTCGCCGCATCTTCCCAGCTAAAGTCTTGTTGCATCGCATAAAGCTGAACACGCTTAATTTCAGACGGGTTTTGTGCATAGAGTAACAATGAGCGGTGTAGCACGGCCAACAAAGCTTGCGGAGTCGGCTCTTCAAAAGCAAAGCCGGTCGCCACCTCTGGCTCCTCGTCATAATCATTAACACTGTCTTTTAAACCACCGACAGAGCGAACGATTGGTAAGGTGCCATAAGCCATACTGTAGATCTGGTTTAAACCACAAGGTTCAAATTCAGAAGGCATCAAGAAAAAGTCAGAACCGGCTTCAACTAAGTGAGCTAACTCATTGTTGTATGCCTCTACAAATGAGAATTTTTCTGAATGCAGTGCCGATAACTCTTTCAATTGGCTCGCTAAAACAGGGTCACCCGTACCTACAATCACAATCTGAAGATCGTTCTTCAAGAATTGTTCAATGATAGGCAGCAAGTAGTGAACACCTTTCTGGTTCGTTAGACGACAAACCATCCCGTACACGGCACAATCGATAACCGGCAAGCCGACGTCTTGTTGCAGTTTCTGCTTACACGCTGACTTTCCACGCGCCATGCTGTGTTTGGTCGCTTTGTATTTACGAGGAAGGAATGCATCCGTTTCCGGATTCCAAGCACCGTAGTCACAACCATTTAAGATTCCGACTAAGTCTGAAGCTCTACGTTGAAATTCTGCCGCCATGCCATGACTACCAAGCTCTGTTTTTAGCTCTTGTGCATACGTAGGGCTTACTGCGTTGACTTTATCAGCGCACAAGACACCAGCTTTTAGCATCGTCACGTGCGTATCACTGACCGCAGCTTCCGGAACATTACGACTGTGCATTTCAGGAAGACATTGCAGCTCATCGTATGAGAATACGCCTTTGAACACCGCGTTGTGGATTGAAATAACACTGCGCGTGTTCTCAAAGAATTCATGCTGTTGGTAGCGAGATTTAAGCAAGAAAGGAACAAAGCCTGTATGCCAATCGTTCGCGTGAATAATATCTGGTTGGAAACCAAGCTTAGGAAGCATATCCAAACATGCTGCACTGAAGAACGAAAAGCGCTCGCCATTATCAGCATAAGCCTGATTATTTTCAGCGTACATTTCTGGACGGTCGAAGTATTTAGCACATTCAATACCAAACACTTGTACCCCTTCAACGCTTAACTTCTTAACTTGATAAGCCGTATGAGGCCAATGATCGAGCTCTGTTGCTAGAACAACTTCTGCAGAATCAATATTTGGAATGTTGCGGTAAGCGGGGATGGTCACTCGAACGTCCTGTTCGAGTGTTTGTAACGCTTTAGGCAGTGCCTTGGCTACATCAGCCAAGCCACCGCTTTTAATCAAGCCTTCAACTTCAGACGCTACAAAAAGTACCGAGAGAGTCTTAGTAACCAACTCGTGCTCCTTTAGGGATTACTACTACACCATCGTCAGAGACGTGGTAATGCTTTTTGTCTTCTTTCAGGTTTACACCAATCTGTGTACCCGGTGCGATGTCTGCATCTTTATCGACGATAACACGACGAAGTACACAGCCCTCGCCCACTTTTACGTCGCCCAATAAGATACTCTCACTGATATCACACGCTGATGCGATGTTGCTGCGGAAGCCAAGTACACACTTCTCGATACGAGAACCACGAACATAACTACCGTTACACACTAAGCTATCGATGATTTGAACACGACCATTAGCCGAGTCTGTAAACGTCGCAGGTGGTAATGGTGGGTAGTAAGTGTGTAGTGGCCACTTGCGGTTGTATAGTGAGAATGGTGCATCTTTCTCAAGAAGGTCCATGTGAGCTTGCCAGTACGCGTCAATCGTACCTACATCGCGCCAGTAAACTTCTTCTTTCTCACCTGTAATGCGGTTAGTACTGAAATCGTAAACAAACACGTCACCACGCGGGAACATATTTGGAATGATATCTTTACCGAAGTCATGAGTTGAATCTTCTTTATCCGCATCTTCAACCAGCTCTGCAAAAAGCTCATTTGCTTCAAATACGTAGTTACCCATAGAAACCAATGCAGAATCAGGGTCACCTGGAATTGGTTTAGGGTTAGCAGGCTTCTCTTCAAAGCCGACCATACGGCCTTCAGCATCAACCTCAATGACACCAAACTCAGACGCTTCTGCAAGAGGCATACGCAGTGCTGATACCGTTAGTGCCGCTTTCTTCTCTTTGTGGAAATCAAGCATCTGCTTAATATCCATTTTGTAGATGTGGTCAGAACCAAAGATACAAACTTGGTCCGGTTCTTCTAGCTGCATAAAGCGAAGGTTTTGATAGATCGCATCTGCAGTGCCTTCATACCAACGCTTACCTGTGCGCATTTGAGCAGGAATTGGGTCGATAAAACGATCTGTTATACCACTGATATTCCAACCTTTTTTCATGTGGTGGAACAGTGACTGTGACTTGAACTGCGTTAATACATAGATCTTCATTAGATCCGCGTTAACGAAGTTATTTAAAGCGAAATCAATTAAGCGGTAACTACCACCGAAAGGAACCGAGGGTTTGCTGCGCGATTCAGTTAAAGGTCTTAAACGAGAGCCTTCACCACCAGCAAGAATCATTCCCAATACACCAGCCATTTTATTCTCCATATATTTATAGCTTGTCGATGTCAGTGCTCGTAGAGGTATCTTCCTCTGGGGGATGAGCACTAACAATGTTTTCGGTACTTAGCGAATATCCATTCACATACAGTGACAGTATCCTAAGCCAAACGTTGTTATGTGTGCACTATTCTTTGCACTTGGTTTTATATACGTTATCGACTTTCCTGCCGATTTCAATTTTTAATACGCCATTCTGTGCTATGTAAACTGATTGCTTTCCTAAGACTTAAAGCAGCTCACATTACACCGTCTGGGCGAAACATTACATTAACACTCGACACACATCGGGTATACAACTAAATGCTGATCTGTGAGTTACAATATTCTAATTAAGTTACACATTCGTTACAGTTACATAAGATAGTGTGATTAATCTCTTAATTTATTTTACCCTGTGAATTTAATAAATAATTACAACTAAGACTCAATTTCAACGAGTTGCATAATTAGTCATATATGAGTCGAAAAAAAGCAGCCTATTGGCTGCTTTTTATATCAATAACGTTCAGTTACTTTTCTTTGGGCTTTTTACGTTTATCCGTTACTTCCCATTTACCGTCAATGTACAAGGCGGTCCAACCAGAAGGCTTACCATCCACTTCTGTACGAACGTAGTTCTCTTTTGTCTTACGACTAAAACGAACCACTGTCGGCTTACCGTCTGGATCAGCAACTGGTGCTGTAGTCAGGTATTGGAACTTCGGTGAAATACGGTCTTTAAAGCGAACTAACTCTTCCACTAAAGGAGCACGAGTTTCGCGTGATTTAGGGAAGTTACTTGCTGCCATGAATAGACCAGAAGCACCATCACGAAGCACAAAGTACGCATCTGAATTTTCACATGGAAGTTCAGGGAAATGTACTGGGTCTTCTTTTGGTGGCGCAACTTCGCCGTTTTTCAAAATTTTACGAGTGTTCTTACAATCTTCACTCGTACAATCCATGTACTTACCGAAACGACCATTCTTCAGAACCATATCTGAGCCACACTTGTCACACTCAACAAGCGGACCATCATAGCCTTTTACTTTGAATTCGCCGTGTTCAACCACGTAACCTTCACAGTTCGGGTTATTACCACATACGTGCATCTTACGCTTATCATCAATCAGATAAGCATCCATTGCCGTTTCACAAATTGGGCAACGCTTTTTAGCACGAAGGGCAGCTGTTTCAACATCTTCTTCAAGAACGTTGATAATACCTTCTTCATCACCAAGGTTAATCGTTGTCTTACAACGCTCTTTTGGTGGAAGTGCATAACCAGAACACCCTAAGAATACGCCTGTCGAAGCAGTACGAATACCCATATTACGGCCACAAGTTGGACACTCGATATCAGTTTCTACGATGTGGTTTGGCTTCATGCCGCCTGCACCTTCATCAAGATCCGCTTTTTCCAGATCACCGGTAAAATCTTTGAAGAAATTATCTAGCACGCCTTTCCAGCTTGCTTCACCTTCAGCGATTTGGTCTAACTTCTGCTCCATACGAGCCGTAAAGTCGTAGTTCATTAGGTCATTGAAGCTACCGTCTAAACGGTCGGTAACAATCTCACCCATCTTCTCAGCATAAAAACGGCGCTGTTCAACTTTCACGTAACCACGATCTTGAATAGTAGAGATGATCGACGCGTATGTTGAAGGACGACCGATACCACGTTTCTCAAGCTCTTTAACAAGCGCCGCTTCAGTGAAACGAGCCGGTGGCTTAGTAAAGTGTTGCTTAGGATCCAATGCAACGAGATCCAGCTTATCGCCAATTTGTACGGCTGGCAGAATCGTATCTTCGTTTTTACCCATCGGACGTTGAACACGAGTCCAACCGTCAAATTTAAGGATGCGACCTTTCGCTTTTAATGTGTACTCTTCAGCTTTCACGCTTACTGTTGTTGAGTCGTACTGCGCAGGCGTCATTTGACACGCTACGAATTGATTCCAGATCAGTGAGTAAAGCTTGTGTGCGTCTGCGTCTACGCCGTTTAAGTCTTCTGACTTAACATCAACGCTTGAAGGACGGATCGCTTCGTGAGCCTCTTGAGCGCCCTCTTTGCTACCGTATACTAGCGCTTTAGGTGGCAGGTACTCTGCACCAAACTCAGAACCGATGTATTCACGAGCTGCTTCTACCGCTTCTGAACTCAAGTTAGTTGAGTCAGTACGCATATAAGTAATGTAGCCCGCTTCGTATAGGCGTTGAGCCAACATCATGGTTTTCTTTACGCCGTAACCAAGACGGGTACTCGCAGCCTGTTGAAGCGTTGAAGTAATGTACGGTGCAGACGGCTTACTCTTCGTCGGGCGGTCTTCACGTTTACATACTTCGTATTGTGCTTTCTCAAGAACACTCAATGCAGCTTGCGTTTGCGCTTCGTTTTCAGGTTTAAACGCAACACCGTCTTTCTGAGCTACTTGAAGTCTAAAATCTGTTTTTTCTGCTGTTTTGGTATCAGCATGCACATCCCAAAACTCTTCCGGAATAAAGGCGTTGATCTCGCGCTCACGCTCAACAAGAAGCTTTACAGCAACTGATTGAACACGGCCAGCGGATAGGCCTCGTGCTACTTTCTTCCAAAGCAGAGGTGACACCATAAAGCCAACAACACGGTCCATAAAACGTCGTGCTTGCTGTGCGTTTACGCCATCGATGTTTAGCTCACCTGGAGTTTCAAAAGCTTGTTGAATTGCGTTCTTGGTGATTTCGTTAAACACCACTCGCTTGTATCGCGTTTCATCGCCACCGATGATCTCACGAAGGTGCCATGCGATAGCTTCTCCTTCGCGGTCCAAATCGGTTGCGAGATAAACATGGTCTGCGTTCTCAGCCAGTTTTTGCAGTTCAGCAACAACTTTTTCTTTACCCGGTAATACTTGGTAATTTGCTTCCCACTCTTTATACGGGTTAATACCCATCTTTTTGATAAGAGCTTTGCGATCTTTTTCTTTCTTGATACGAGCTTTTTCTTCTGGGCTCATACCCTTTGTTGAAACTGCAGCAGCCTTTTTACCAGTACTTTGACCTGCCGTTGGTAAGTCACGTACGTGACCTACACTCGACTTAACGACAAAGTCTTTGCCAAGGTATTTATTGATAGTTTTAGCCTTGGCCGGCGACTCCACTATAACGAGCGATTTACCCATATTGACTCTAACGTCCTTAATCACGATGCTTTAGCACCAACAATTTAACTTGTGGGCTTTTACGCATGATATTCTAAATTCATTGCTTCTTTTTTTACTATTGTGCGAGATTACTAGAAGATCAACCGCTTTTTTCAAAATTGGATCTGATCGCTCGACAATTCGTCGACTCACAGATAAAAGGGTCACAATATAAAGAAGCTATAAAGTACTCGAAAAGAATACTAGCAAGGGCCTATTCATCAGGCATTAACTCTAAACGGGCTCATACTAAGCTTGTCCATGAATCGAACGCGAGCCCCATTCCATTATTTTTGCCATAAATCACAAAATAAATTGTGGATATTCGAAAAGACTCTCTTAATCGGTTGTGAAATCATTGAATTTCTAGTTCGACACCATAAACTCAACGTTATATTCAGTTATCAGAGATAAACTCATGACAAAGAAAGTAATAGCAGAATTTGATTTACTGCTTATCGCAAACCAAATTATCCAATCACATGATGACTACATTGAAGGCATGCGCGCAAACAGCGTAGTAGAGAAAGACGATGTACTCGTCTTCAAAGGCGAATACTTCTTAGACAGCAATGGGATGCCGACAGAGAATACAACCGCAGTATTTAACATGTTTAAATACTTAGCGCACCATCTTTCAAAAGAATTTACGCTTCAGCAGTAATTAAAAAGCTTGCCATTTAGGCAAGCTTTTTTACTTCCTGAGCTTATATCAACTTAGCATTCTTATTGACTCAGCATCTTCAGTTTGTCGAAGTAGTCAGGGAATGTCTTTGATGTGCAACCTGGATCATTAATCGTCACCGGCGTATCGCTTAGTGCGACCAACGAAAAACACATTGCCATACGGTGATCATCGTAAGTATCAATCGCCGCATGTTTCAATTCAGCCACTGGATTAACGATGATGTAGTCTTCGCCCTCTTCTACCTCAGCACCCACTTTACGTAGTTCGGTTGCCATGGCCGCAAGACGATCGGTCTCTTTCACGCGCCAGTTGTAGACGTTGCGAATCGCTGTTGTGCCTTTTGCAAACAGTGCAGTGGTCGCAATCGTCATCGCTGCATCAGGAATATGGTTGTAGTCCATATCAATGCCCTTCAGCTCACCGCAACGAGAGATAACGTAGTCATCACCCCATTCAATTTCAGCACCCATTTTTTCAAGTGCATCAGCAAATTGGATATCACCTTGGATACTGTTTTTACCAATACCCGTTACCTTAATTTCACCACCTTTAATCGCAGCTGCTGCTAGGAAATAAGACGCCGAAGATGCATCGCCCTCGACAAGGAAATCACCTGGTGCTTTGTATGATTGACCCGTTGGAATGACAAACTCTTGGTAGTCGTTGTTGATCACGTCCACACCAAATTGTTTCATAATGTGTAGCGTGATATCTATGTATGGTTTAGAAACCAATTCACCTTCAATTTTGATGGTCACTTCACCTTCTGCTAACGGTGCTGCCATCAAAAATGCAGTCAAAAATTGGCTAGAAATAGAACCGTCGATCGAAACCGTACCGCTTTTCAGACCCGTGCCTGTAATTTTCAACGGTGGGTAGTTTTCATTTTCTAAATATTCAACGTCAGCGCCAGCTTCTCGTAGAGCAGTTACTAGGTGGCCAATCGGGCGCTCTTTCATGCGCGGCTCACCAGTTAGAACGTATTCACCACGACCTAAACAAAGCGCAGCCGCAAGCGGACGCATCGCAGTACCCGCGTTACCTAAGAAAAGCTCGAGAGCTTTGTCGCTTGAAAATGCACCACCAACGCCCGTCACTTCACATACGGTTTTGTCCGCAGATAGCTGATAATCTACACCTAACTGCGTCAGAGCATTCAGCATATGACGAATGTCATCACTGTCTAATAAGTTAGTTAGGCGAGTCGTTCCAGTTGAAAGCGCAGCCAAAAGAAGCGCACGGTTAGAAACACTTTTAGAGCCAGGTAGGTTAACTTCCCCACTCACTTTTTGAATTGGTTGTAACGTAAGGCTTTCCATTAAATCTTTTAGTCCTTGTACCACCCGAAGTCACTGGCGAGTATTTATTTTCGGGTGATGAATAATTCTTCGTACTTGCAGACTAACGAACTTTTCCAATGAACTCCAGAGCTAATCCCCTTCAAAAAGGTGATAAATCAGCCAACCAATCGTATTTTTATACTAGTACACGAGATCAACACGAACGCCATCTGAAAAATAAAGAATTCTCACGTCGTCACCTCGGTTAAATAACATCGTGCTATCGACGTCTTGTATGATATTGACGAGCTTGTCATCTTTGGTTTTAACCAGTAACTCAACCAATTTATATTCCACTCGATATTGACTATTACCGCGACTTCGAGCGATCCCGGCTCCTGCAACAGCACCGACAGCCGTTGCCACCTCTCTACCTGTACCATCACCAAATTGGTTACCAATTAAACCACCAATTGCGGCACCTAATAGGGTCTCCCAACCGCTCGCTTTCGATTCCACTATCTCCTGTTGAGTAATATATCTCACGGTATCAATCTCACCATAAACAACCTCATTCACAGGTCGAGCTTGATTTCGGTTATAAGCTGCATTTGCCAACATGGGCAAAACAAGTAAAATCCAAAGCAACTTCTTCATGGTAGAACTCCTAATGACCTCATGGTCAATGATTAATCTGTTACGCGGTACTTATGACTATATACCTAACTGAACTCGATACTACTAGTATAGAGTTTCCATCTCCTTTCGATGCACTGGATGAGCCAAATGGCCTTCTTGCTTTTGGGGGAGATCTGTCGCCAATGCGAATCTTAAATGCTTATAGTCACGGTATATTTCCATGGTATGGCCCAGGTGAGCCTATACTTTGGTGGAGCCCAGCACCACGAGCGGTATTTAATCCTAAGACATTCAAACCATCGAAAAGTCTTAAAAAGTATCAAAGAAAGCATAATTACCGTGTCAGTATCAACCAAGCGACGGATAGAGTCATAGGTTATTGCTCATCACTAAGACCTGAAGAAGAGACCTGGCTAAACAACGACATGCAGGCCGCCTACCGAGAGCTCGCTTCGTTAGGTTTCTGTCACTCGGTGGAAGTGTGGCAAGGTGACGAGCTAGTCGGTGGGCTATATGGCTTACAAAGAGGGCAAGTCTTTTGCGGTGAATCCATGTTTAGCTTAAAGACCAATGCCTCGAAAATCGCACTATGGTATTTTTGTTACCACTTTGCTCAGTCTGGAGGGCAGCTCATTGATTGCCAAGTCATGAACCCTCACTTGGAGTCTTTGGGGGCATTAGAAGTAGAAAGAGAAGAGTTTCTCAGCTCTCTGCAATTACTGAAAGACAAGTCTGTTGACGATGTATGCTTTGAAAACCAATGGCTAGAGGAAATGCCTTAATGAATCCAGATTTACAACAAATCAGAATTGGATTAACAGACAATCATGCATGTAGCTACCTCCCCCACTTAGAGGAAAGAGTCGCTGTTACGCTCGATGAGCACATGCACACCTCAGAAAATTATGAAGTTCTGCTAGCGAATGGTTTTCGTCGCAGCGGTGCCACCATCTATAAGCCCCATTGCGATAATTGTTCGGCATGTCAGGCGATTCGCCTTTCAATCCCCGATGTTAAGTTCTCCAAAAGTCAGCGAAGAATTCTCAACAAGGCGAAATCCTTTCGTTGGGAGCTCAAAGATACAATGGATGAAAACTGGTTTGATTTATATAGCCGTTATATTACCGCACGCCATCGTTCAGGCACGATGTACCCACCTAAAAAAGAAGAGTTTCTACAATTTTCTCAAAATGAGTGGTTAACTACTAAGTTCATGCATATTTACAACGAGACCGACCTCGTTGGCATAGCTGTTACCGATGTGATGTCTCACTGTACCAGTGCGTTTTATACCTTTTTCGATCCAGATATCGATATATCCATGGGCACTCTCGGCGTTTTGTTCCAAATCCAACATGCTCAGAAAGAACACAAACAGTGGCTATATTTGGGTTATCAAATCGATGAATGCCCTGCTATGAACTATAAAGTACGATTTCAACGTCATCAAAGGCTAGTAAATCAGCGGTGGCAAGGGTAGAATACGCCACAACTTTACATATTTTGATTTTGACGGCACAATCAAGCCGTTGAAAACCGCCAAGTTTCGAAAGAGGATTAGATGGCTAAAGAAGACGTAATCGAGATGCAAGGCACTGTCCTTGATACTCTACCAAACACAATGTTCCGTGTTGAGCTTGAAAACGGTCACGTAGTGACAGCACACATCTCTGGTAAAATGCGTAAGAACTACATCCGTATTCTTACTGGTGATAAAGTAACTGTTGAGATGACTCCATACGACCTTTCTAAAGGCCGCATCGTCTTCCGTGCTCGTTAATTTTTAATTATCGAATACGATAAGAAACGGAGCTTAATGCTCCGTTTTTTATTGCCTAGCGTTTGGCTCTTGGTCTTAACCGCTTTTCTTCGTATCTCGTATCTCGTATCTCGTATCTCGTATCTCGTATCTCGTATCTCGTATCTCGTATCTTCAAAACATAAAAAAACGCACAACCTAAGTCATGCGTTTTGTATCTAAACTATTGAGCGATCCGCCACTTCGTTAGTGCATCACTTCTTCTTTAGCGCCAACATAGACAAAATGCAGTTCGTCTTTTTTCAGTGTTACTTTAACCGTACCACCATCAACTAAGCTACCGAACAACAGTTCATTCGCAAGAGGCTTCTTAAGCTTCTCTTGAATCACACGCCCCATTGGACGAGCCCCCATTGTCTTGTCATAGCCTTTGCCTGCTAACCAGTGACGAGCGTCTTCAGAAACCTCTAGAGATACACCACGTGCGTCCAGTTGAACCTGAAGCTCAACAATGAACTTGTCGACGACTTGACTAATCACGCTTGGATCCAAGCTGTTGAACCAAATGATGTTATCAAGACGGTTACGGAACTCAGGAGTAAACACTTTCTTGATTTCACCCATCGCATCTGGTGCATGATCTTGTTGGATCAGGCCGATCGATTTCTTCTCTGTCTCAGCTACACCCGCGTTGGTTGTCATTACTAAGATCACGTTACGGAAATCCGCTTTACGGCCGTTGTTATCCGTTAGTGTGCCGTTATCCATCACCTGAAGTAGTAGGTTGAAGATGTCTGGGTGAGCTTTCTCGATCTCATCAAGCAGTACAACCGAGTGCGGGTTCTTAATAACCGCATCCGTTAGTAGACCACCTTGATCGTATCCAACATAACCAGGAGGAGCACCAATTAAGCGACTTACTGAGTGACGCTCACCGTACTCAGACATATCAAAGCGCAGCAGTTCAATACCCATCAGTTTAGACAGTTGAACCGTCACCTCAGTTTTACCAACACCAGTAGGACCAGCAAATAGGAATGAACCAACAGGTTTATTGTCGGCACCAAGTCCTGCACGAGTTAGCTTGATCGCTTCGCTCAATACATCGATAGCTGGGTCTTGTCCGAACACCAACATTTTCATGCGGTCGTCCAGTTTCTGCAGCGTATCTTTGTCTGAAGACGATACTGACTTCTCTGGAATACGAGCCATTTTCGCAACCATTGACTCAATGTCCGCCACGCTTACCGTTTTCTTACGACGGCTTGCTGGAGCTAAACGACTACGAGCACCCGCTTCATCAATAACATCGATCGCCTTATCAGGAAGGTGACGTTCGTTAATGTATTTCGCAGACAACTCCACAGCCGCACGCAACGCCTTGTTGGTGTAACGTACTTCGTGGTGAGCTTCGTATTTTGGCTTCAAGCCAATCAGAATCTTAGTCGTATCATCTAATGAAGGCTCAACAATATCGATTTTTTGGAAACGACGAGATAACGCACGCTCCTTCTCAAAAATACTGCTGTACTCTTGATATGTCGTTGAACCGATGCAACGCAGCTTACCACTGCTTAGTAGTGGCTTGATTAGGTTAGCCGCATCTACCTGACCACCCGATGCTGCGCCCGCACCAATAATGGTATGGATTTCATCGATGAACAGAATCGCGTCTTCTTCTTTCTCTAGTTGCTTAAGAATCGCTTTAAAGCGTTTCTCGAAATCACCACGATATTTAGTACCCGCAAGCAGTGAACCAATATCTAGAGAGTAAATCACACTGCTCTGAATAATTTCAGGAACCTGTCCTTCAACGATACGCCATGCAAGGCCTTCAGCAATAGCCGTTTTACCTACGCCCGCTTCACCAACCAGTAGAGGGTTGTTCTTACGGCGACGACATAGGACTTGGATAGTACGCTCAAGCTCTTTGTCACGACCAATTAGCGGATCAATATTACCTTGCTTCGCCACTTCATTAAGGTTGGTCGCAAAGTTTTCTAAACGGTCTTCTGAATTTGCTTCTTCGGCATTTTCAGCACCACCAAATGAGTCTGATGAGGAAGCACTATCGCCTTCGTTACTGGCTTTGGTGATACCGTGTGAGATGAAGTTAACGATATCTAAACGGCTAATGTCATTTTTCTTAAGAAGATATGCCGCGTGAGACTCTTGCTCACTGAAAATAGCGACAAGTACGTTAGCACCTGTTACTTCACTGCGACCTGAAGATTGGACATGAAAAACAGCACGTTGAAGTACTCGTTGGAAACTCAATGTAGGTTGAGTCTCACGAGTTTCGTCACTTTCTGGGATAAGTGGGGTCGTTTGATCAATAAAAATATCGAGCTCGTTGCGAAGAGCATCGAGATCAGCCTGACAAGCTTGGAGCGCTTCCTTGGCCGCATCATTTTCTAATAATGCTAGTAGGAGGTGTTCGACAGTCATAAATTCATGTCGCTTGTCTCGCGCACGAGCAAATGCGCCATTTAAACTCGACTCTAATTCTTTATTTAGCATAAGTACCTCCTAAGGGAACAACTGTGTTGTTCGAGCAATTTATACTTGCTCCATTGTACATAGTAGCGGATGCTCATTTTCCTTTGAGTACATCGTGACTTGCGCTACCTTTGTTTCCGCTATTTCAGCACTGTATGTGCCGCATATAGCTTTACCTTCATAATGAACCTTGAGCATCACTTCCGTTGCTTTTTCGATATCTAGTGAGAAGAATCGCTCTAGGATCTCGATTACAAAGTCCATTGGCGTGTAATCATCGTTATTCAGTACGACGTTATACATTGCCGGTGGCTTTACTTTTGTTGCTTCTTTCTCCAGTAAATCTGAGCCTGGAGATGCCCATTCAAAGTTTCTGCTCATATCGCTTTGCTAAGGGTTATTTTTCGGAAGTGGTGAATGTTTGTGTAACTTAAATTTACCACATTCACGCTTTACGGTGTACTAAGAAACCGCACCGAGAAACAGTACCAAAAAATATTCCTCTATACTGAGCCTAATCCACCATTTCCATCGCTGCAAATAAAAGATCTCGATTCACAGGATTAACATATGTGATTGATTAAAAAGACGCCATAACTATTGACGCTAATCATGCAATAGCCGCTAAGTTACTATTTGGTTAATAGTTTGTGAGCAATCTCGAATGTGATTTGTTATTAAAATTGATCACTTTTATACCAATTTACTATTGACTGTGCTCAATCATTAGCTACATTGGAGCTAAAAGGTTTTTCTAATACAGTTTCATAACACGCTTGAAAATTTAACAATAAGGAATAATTACGCAGGGTAGCGTTAATTTCCGTAAGCAATGTCTGAGATTCAAGTTACCAGCTTAATGTCATTAGCTGGTAGGAATGATATCAATCGAACTTACAACTATTGATATAAACAACGTTAGTAACAAAATGCATGAGGGATGTATAGCATGGCTACAGGTACAGTAAAATGGTTTAACAATGCCAAAGGGTTTGGCTTTATTTGTCCAGAAGGTGAAGAAGGCGATATCTTTGCGCACTACTCCACAATACAAATGGAAGGTTACAGAACCTTAAAGGCTGGTCAGCAGGTCGACTATGAAGTAGAAAGTGGACCTAAAGGCTCGCACGCAAGCTCCGTTGTTCCTGTAGAAGGCAGTGCCAGTAAATAGGCAAAGCTGCCATATCGTGTTGACCTAAATAGCACTATTTGAAAGTTAGCAGATTATGAAAACCGTTCCTTTGATACCTGTATGCAGAGTTCAATGAGCGGTTTTTTTGACCTTGGGCGAAACATATGTTCTCCGTAGAGACCGTTTAATACCAGGATCGACATTGAAACGGCAGAAACAAAAAAGACGCTTTAACGGTTACGTTAAAGCGTCTTTTATTATGTCGCCTGTAAGCGCTTTAGAAAACACTCACATAGAAACGCTGCATTCTAAGCGTCGATAAATGCGTTTAATGTAGCACTTGGGCGCATCAATGCTGAAACTAGTGCATCATCAAATAGGTAGTAACCACCTAAGTCGCCATTAACACCTTGTGCGTTATTTAGCTCAGCTACAATTGCTTCTTCGCTTTCAGCTAGCTGGCTTGCCACTGCAGCAAATTCAGCTGCAAGGTCAGCATCAGTAGTTTGCTCTGCAAGTGCTTTAGCCCAGTATGCCGCTAGGTAGTAGTGGCTACCACGGTTATCAAGCTCACCTACTCGACGTGATGGTGACTTGTTGTTATCTAGGAATTCACCAGTCGCTTTATCAAGCGCATCAGCTAGAACTTGAGCCTTAGCGTTACCTGTAACCACACTTAGGTGCTCTAGAGATGCAGCTAGTGCCAAGAATTCACCCAGAGAATCCCAACGCAAGTGGTTTTCTTTCTCTACTTGCTGAACGTGCTTAGGAGCAGAACCACCAGCGCCTGTTTCAAATAGACCACCACCGTTCATTAGTGGAACGATTGATAGCATTTTAGCCGACGTACCAAGCTCTAGGATTGGGAATAGGTCAGTTAGGTAATCACGCAGTACATTACCAGTTACCGAAATTGTATCTAGACCTTCTTTAATACGAACTAGAGAGAACTTGGTCGCTTCCAGTGGAGAAAGAATCTTCAGCTCTAGACCATCTGTATCATGTTCAGGTAGGTAAGCATTCACTTTCTTAATAAGCTCTGCATCGTGTGCACGAGACTCGTCTAGCCAAAATACCGCTGGAGTATCTGAAGCACGGGCACGTGTTACAGCGAGCTTAACCCAATCTTGGATTGGCGCATCTTTCACCTGACACATACGGAAGATATCGCCTTCCTCTACGTCTTGCTCAAGAAGCACAGAACCTGAAGCATCAACGACTTGAACCTGACCTGCAGCTTCTAGAATGAATGTCTTATCATGAGAACCGTACTCTTCTGCTTTTTGAGCCATTAGACCTACGTTTGGTACGCTACCCATAGTTGTTGGGTCGAAAGCACCGTTCTCTTTACAGAAATCAATTACTGCTTGGTAGATGCTCGCGTAGCTACGATCTGGGATCATTGCTTTAGTGTCTTTTTGCTTACCTTCTGGATCCCACATTTGGCCAGAAGAACGCAGCATTGCAGGCATAGATGCGTCAACGATGATGTCACTTGGTACGTGTAGGTTGGTAATACCACGGTCTGAATCTACCATCGCAAGTGGTGGCTGAGTTTCGTAAACCGCTTGTAAGTCAGCTTCAATTGCCGATTTTTGATCTTGAGGCAGTGACGCGATCTTCGCGTATACATCACCGATGCCGTTATTAACATCGACACCTAGCTCTTCGAAAAGCTGACCGTGCTTAGCAAAAACGTCTTTGTAGTAAACCTTAACCGCATGACCAAAGATCACAGGGTCAGATACTTTCATCATGGTTGCCTTCATGTGTAGAGAAAGCAGCACACCTTGCTCTTTCGCTGACGCGATTTCTTTTTCAAAAAACGCGACTAGAGCGGCTTTATTCATTACTGATGAATCGATGATTTCTTTATCTTGCAGTGCAAATGCTGGCTTCAATGTTTTCTTAGCGCCATCTTTACCTACAAACTCGATACTTACTTCAGTCGCACCATCGATTGTTGTCGATTTTTCGCTGCCGAAGAAGTCTTTATCTTCCATGCTTGCAACATGCGACTTAGAATCTGCTGACCATGCACCCATTGAGTGTGGGTTTTTCTTTGCGTAGTTTTTAACTGAAAGTGGTGCGCGGCGATCTGAGTTACCTTCACGCAATACTGGGTTTACTGCACTACCCTTGATCTTATCGTAAGTCGCTTTTACTGCTTTCTCTTCGTCAGTGTTTGCTTCTTCTGGGTAGTTTGGAAGTGCGTAACCTTTTAATTGTAGCTCTTTGATTGTTGCTTGTAGTTGAGGTACAGACGCAGAAATGTTTGGAAGCTTGATGATGTTCGCTTCTGGTGTCTTAGCCAATTCACCTAGTTCTGCTAATGCATCACCAATACGTTGCTCTTCGTTCAAGTAGTCAGGGAAGTTGGCAATAATGCGCCCTGCAAGTGAAATGTCGCGAGTATCAACGTCAATACCTGAAGAAGCTGTAAAAGATTGAATGATTGGCAGCAGAGAGTATGTTGCTAATGCCGGAGCTTCGTCTGTAATGGTATAGATGATAGTTGGTTTTTCAGTAGGCATGAAATTTCCCTATAGTTCTTACAAGCTCACGTGAATAGTGAGAATGTTATAAATTGACCAGTAAGCGACTCTGAGAGTGAAAACTGCTTACTCGATAGTCGTACTCTATCTTATTTTTCATGCAATCTAATGACAGCATGAACCAAATCCGTGAGTGCGTTGTTATAATAAAACACGTTGGTATAATTAAACAAATCAGGCTCAAGAGTCCATAAACTTGTTCTATTTTGTGTCTTTTAGGCGCGCAAATGATAGCTCAATTCCGTTTCAGTGAAAACTTTTCAGCACACTTCGTTTACATTTTTGCAAGGTAGTTAACATGTCTACTCGCTCACGCAGCGCATCTCGTTCAGACAAACCCGCTCGTTCTGGCGCCACATTAAAACAAAGTGGCAACAGACAAGGCCGAAACAATGATAGAAATAACACTGGCAATTCGCACAAGAAATCGCACTCAAGTAAACACAGATATAAAGCGAAACCGGCGAACACAAAACCTAAAATTGCACTCGAAGATCGCAAAGTCATTTTGTTCAACAAACCATTCGATACTTTAAGTCAGTTCACTGATGGCGAAGGTAGAAAGACGCTCGCCGACTTTATTCCAGTAAAAGACGTTTATGCTGCAGGACGACTTGATCGTGATAGCGAAGGGTTAATGGTTTTAACTAATGACGGTATCTTTCAAGCCAAGCTAACTCAACCAAACTCAAAATCACCAAAGACTTACTGGGTGCAGGTTGAAGGCGCACCTTCTGAGGAAGATTTAGATAAATTGAGAAAAGGCGTTGAACTAAAAGATGGTATGACGCTACCTGCTAAGGTGGAGTTAATGGCAGAGCCAGAGGTATGGGACAGAAATCCACCTGTAAGATTCAGAGCTGCAATACCAACGACCTGGTTAGCGATTACTATCATCGAAGGACGTAACCGTCAGGTCAGACGAATGACAGCAAACATCGGTTTCCCTACCCTACGCCTTATTCGCTATTCAATGGGTGACATGAACGTAGGTCAGCTTCAACCTGGAGAGTGGAAAGAGATTTAAAATACGGCTAGATAGAAATGAAAAAGCGAGGTGTCTGTTACATAAGAAACCTCGCCTTAAAAATTTTTGGTCTTATTTTTGGTCAATCAACCACTTTTGAAATGCTTTACGTTCTTCTTCACTAGCTCTTGAATACCAAAGCTTAAGTTGAAGTGTATTTTCAGACTCTTGAACCGTGCTATCAGCAGCAACAGTCGCACCAACCACAGCACCAGTTTGAACCGCGGCTAATTCTTCTTTCAATGAGCGAATCTTGCCTGAGTCGAAAACTAAACCTCTTTCTTGATTGTAATCTTTAACCAGCTGAGGAATATCGCTGTAAGGCAATGCGCCTTGAGATGGTGGTAACACTTCTTGCGCTACTTTTACATCATCACCATTTACAGAGATGCTGAATATAGGAAGTTCTCTGTCTACATTTTTTGCGATTTTCTCATACTTTCGGCTTACAAGATCAACGTCAACATCCGCATTTTCAGGAACATCTACAACCATAATGTAAGGAACTGTACTGATAAATTCGCGCTTACCTTTATCACTCAAATACCCTGTGTAATCTAAAACGAGTTGGTTTTCACCTGGGGCAAATACAGCATCTTCTGCACTTTCAACAACCTCGCCGTTCAAAGTATTTAGTGAAATACCAGAAGCTAAATCAAGAGCAGCCGTTGCATATGGTGCAGAGAATAGGCAGACAAAACTCAAATACCACTTGTTCATGTACGATTCCTTAATCAATAAATGTAAAAAAGCCAGCTAATAGCTGGCTTTTGTATAGCATAATTAACTACAGATTAGAATGTGTAGTAAACACCAGCAGTTACGCCGTCAGCATCAAGAGTTTTTGTATCTGTCTCGAAGTCAGCAGTTTGGTATTCAGCTAGGAATAGGATGTTGTCACGGAATGCGTAGTCAACACCAACTACTAGGTTAGATGAATCAACATCAGAGATTTTAGATACAACACCAGTGCTGCTTACACGCTCATCAGTCGTTGCTACTGCGTAAGTCGTGTATAGACGAACAGCGTCGATTTGGTAAGCAGCTGCGATACCCATAGTATCACCGTTACCGTAATTAGAAGTTAGGTCCCAGTAACCGTAACCTTGGTTACCTTCGTACTGTGCGTAAGTTGCAGCTAGGTATAGGCCACCAAACTCAGCAGAAGCAGAAACACCAGCAAGAGAGTAATCTACGTCTTTAGCAGCTTCACCAGTGATGTAAGAAGCACCGATAGAGAAGTTGCTGAATGCGTAGTCTGCAGAGATACCGTATGTGTTATCAACGTCGTCATCAGAGTTAGTATTAACATCAGCTACGATAGTGAAACCTTCAACGAATTGACCTTTGAATACAGCGCCGTGGCCAGCAGACTCGCGGTGGTGACCACCGGTAGAACCCATGTAGTTACCTTCGTTTGTGATATCGTCTTTCTGGATAGCGTCTGCAGATTCTGCTAGGTCACCAGTTTCACCGAAAGCCATACCCCAAGTGTCAGTTTTGAAACCAGCTAGAACATCATCAAACTTAGCGTTGCTGCCGTCAGATTCGATTTCGAAAGATGCGAATGCTGTGAACTGGTCGTTTAGCTTCTGTTCAGCGTCTAGTTGGATTTTTGCCCAAGTAGATACGTCTGCGTCTTTCTTCTCAGAACCTACGCCAGAAACATCGTCAACTTCAGATTGAGTTAGGTAGATATCTACCTCACCTTTTAGGCCAACTTTAGTATCGTCGTTAGAGTAAATTTCTGCTGCGTTAACAGAAGTTGCTGTAGCTGCGATAGCTAGCGCTAATAGAGTCTTTTTCATAATAAATCCACTGCCTTTTCTAAGAATGGGAGATCCTTGCCCGGTTCCCTTTTATTTATTGTGACTGGTCATTACCACTCTTTGTTGGTTAATCACCGTCACTAAATTTCGAGGTCTAGATTGCAAAAGATTATCCTGCGTGTCAAATAAACTAAAAACAAACCTAAAAAAAACACAAAACATTCAAAATCAAACACTTACATTTTTTTTCATCATTTTACGAGCAGCTTATCCTTAGTTTTATCAGCAAATATAATAATCCAAAAAATGTAACAAATAGAATTTAAAACCAACAGTAAGTCATAAAACAACCCAACAACAGAACTTAACACCTACAAGCCAGTCTTTTTTAATATTTATATTTCGCAAGATAAATAAAATCGTTAAGTTCCTGATGGTTCAGTTTTTTTTTGTGAACGAGATCTACCTTTGATTCAAAAGCAAGCTATTTTGCGGTAAATGTACCGGCTAGTGATATGTGCTACTATCCTCGCTCCGTTACGTAGGTCACAGTATGCTAACTACTAAAATTCAAAATTCTATTCGCACCAGTTATCAAAACCTCCAAGAACAGTTGGATAACTTTGTACCTAGGCGTGCACAAAACTACCTTGTCGCAGAGATTGCGAAGACACTTTGTGGTCAATACCACAAAAGTAATCGTATGATCGTTGCTGAAGCGGGAACCGGAATCGGTAAATCACTGGCTTATTTAATGGCAACGATTCCCGTTGCCGTTTTAAACAACCGAAAAATTGTTATTTCAACCGCAACGGTTGCTCTACAAGAACAGCTTGTAAACAAAGATCTCCCTCTATATAGAAGACTTACTGACAGGGAGTTCTCTTTTATATTGGCGAAAGGTCGACAACGTTATTGCTGTGCGGAAAAGTTGGCAGCCGCCTGCGGGGTTGATGGTGGCCAGATGGCAATGTTCGAATCTAAGCCAAAACAGAAAGATATTGAACAACTGCAAACCATGTATCGCAGCCTTGCTCAAGGCAAATGGGATGGCGACCGAGATTCATGGCCAAAGCCTATCGACAACATGATTTGGCAAATGATTGTCAGTGATAAGCACAGTTGTAACAACAGCATGCCAACTCACAGAGATTGCCCTTTCCAAAAAGCACGTTCAGAGCTAGATAAAGCAGACGTTATCATCGCTAATCACAGTTTAGTGATGGCTGATGCCGATTTAGGTGGCGGCGTGATACTGCCTGAGCCAGAAAATAGCATCTATATCTTCGATGAAGCACACCACTTACCACACGTAGCCCGAGATCACTCTTCTGCTGCTGCGAGCTTAAAGGGTGCCGCTTCTTGGTTAGAGCGTTTGAACCAGTCCATCACTAAGCTTTCAGGCTTAGCGGATGAAAAGCGAGTGGGGCGATTCAGGAATGAATTGCAGGATTCAGTACAACAGCTGATACCAACGCTGACGCAGCTCAGTAAGCAGTTCGATGCTACTCATTTTGAAGATGGGCTTTACCGCTTTGAGCATGGTGACTTGCCAGAATGGTTAGAGAACGAATCTAAAGACCTCAAACAACTTTCTCAGAAAGCGAGCCAGGCAGTCGCTAAAATTGCGGACCTGATTGCAGAACGAGTCAAAGATGGAGAGCTTTCTGCAAAACTCGCAGAGCCAGCACTCGCGGAAATCGGCTTTTATATACAGAGAACCGAGAACCTAGCGCAAGTTTGGCGCCTGATGGCTGAACCAAAACGTGAAAAAGGTGCGCCTTTAGCGCGCTGGTTAGAGCTTAATAAAGAGAGTGAAGGCGATTTTGTTGTCAATGTTTCTCCGCTTGAGGTTGGCTGGCAACTTGACCAGCAAATCTGGAGCCGCTGTGTTGGTGCAGTGCTCGTTTCTGCAACAATGAGAGCACTCAACTCCTTCAGTTTTTTCTGCCATCAAGCCGGTATCAGTCAAAAAGAAGAAGATGGCGTGCAGTTTCTTGCCCTGGCGTCACCGTTTGATTATCAGAATCAAGCGGAGTTAATCGTGCCTGCCATGAAATACGAGCCACAAGCACCTCAATTTACCGAATATCTTATTGAAATTCTGCCTAAGGTAATAGAAGACAACAAAGCCAATCTCGTTCTATTCTCTTCTTACTGGCAAATGAATAAAGTTGCAGAGGCTTTGGCAACAGATTTCGTTAAAAAGTCATGGGCATTGCAGGTACAAGGTGATACTTCACGCGCTGAAATTCTAAAAAAACATAAAAAGCTAATAGACCAAGGAAAAACCAGCGTGCTTTTTGGAACTGGTAGCTTTTCGGAAGGTCTGGATTTACCGGGTGAGCTTCTTGAAAACCTAGTTATTACCAAAATTCCTTTTGGTGTTCCTACGTCACCTGTAGAACAAGCGCATTCAGAATATATTGAATCGCGTGGCGGTAATCCTTTTATGCAGATTACTGTTCCAGAAGCGAGTAAAAAGCTTATTCAATCTGTAGGGCGACTACTGCGTAAAGAGAGAGATTCTGGTAAAGTCACGATCCTTGATCGACGCATAGTCACGAAGCGATATGGCAAGTCCCTACTCGATTCGCTACCGCCTTTTAAAAGAACAATAAAATACTAATTTTTCTGCCTTTGGGTAGTTCTGGGTCAGTCATCGCTTGGCCCCTGCATTCACAATCAAACACGAATAGCCCATCAACTATTCGTGTGGCTGTTCTGACGGCCAATAACGAGAACAACAGCTATTTATGGAAATGATTGAACCAACCATGTTGGTTATACTTGCGCTGGTTGCATTTGCAGCGGGCTTTATTGATGCTGTCGCCGGTGGTGGGGGCATGTTAACGGTCCCTGCATTGTTATCCCTTGGCCTACCGCCACACATCGCACTGGGTACAAATAAGCTTGCAGCCACGTTCGCTTCTTCAACAGCGGCTTTTACTTATTATCGTAAAAAGCTGTTTAAGCCAGAATGTTGGATAAATGCATTTATAGCGACCTTGATCGGCGCAACCATAGGTACCCTAACAGTCGATGCCATTAGCACTCAATGGTTAGAAAAAGTCCTACCGCTGATCATTCTGGCAGCAGCGATCTACACCATTTTCCATAAGACACCGAACGCCAATCACAACGTGTCACCGAAACCTTGTCCGGTACTGAAGAAGAAACAAAAGTACCAAGGCTTCATTCTTGGCTTTTATGATGGCGTTGCTGGCCCGGGAACGGGTGCTTTTTGGACGGTGAGCTCTATGGCTCTGTACCGCCTAAATATCTTGCTTGCTTCTGGCCTATCGAAAGCAATGAACTTCACCAGTAACTTCACGTCTTTGGTGACCTTCGCGATTCTTGGTCATATTGACTGGGTATTGGGTTTAACCATGGGTGTTTGCTTAATGGCTGGTGCATTTGTTGGTGCACATTCGGCAATTCGATTTGGTGCTACGTTTATACGACCAGTCTTTGTTACAGTTGTCAGTATACTTGCGATAAAACTGGCTTACGAAGCTTGGTTTGTAAATCTATAGCCACCAGATTACAGGAAGTAAAATGAGTCAATTTTCACAAATAAAAAGTGTCATTGATACCTTACTCGGTCACTGTTCACAGGTTGATAAATCCAGAGGTTCCTATCATCAGGCGCTTTTCGACAAAGCGTTGTTTAAATGTGGCGCCTCGACTCTACTCCCTTACGCACTCGAAACCCAAGCGACCTACCACACCATTATTCGCGAACAGAACACTAACCAACTTTCGGCATCGAGAGCAAACTACTTAACCGAGAAGTTAACTAACCAGATAGCAGCTCTGCAACGCGAGCTAGCCAATCACGATTTGCGCTTAGACAGAAAAAGTAAATCAGGGAAAACCTTGAACGATTTGTATAATGACTTGGCTCAGCACCAAGACTGGCAAAGACGTTTGGTTGATTTGGTTAAACGACGCAAGTTAGCGCTGGACTCCGCACCTGGTCATAGCAAAGCACAAGCAGAAAACGCTTGGATGTTAGCGAAAGAGCGTTTAGAGCGCTGTGAAGACTCGATGAAGAACATCGAAAGACTGATTAACATAGAGAACCCAAAGCGAAATGAGCACTGATAACCCATCATCACCATTGGACGACGCACCTGAAGAAGTTAAGTTAGCTGTCGACTTGATCTACCTACTCGAAAGTAACAAGATCGACCCAAAGGTTGCGTTAGAGGCAATTAAGATTGTCCAACAAGATTTACAAGCCAAACTAGCATCTAGCATCTAGCATCTAGCATCTAGCATCTAGCATCAAAACATACAGGATTCACATGTACCAACTTAGCTTTTCTATGCCCGAGTTTCTTGAAAATTACTGGCATAAGAAACCAACCATCTTAAAAGGTGGCTTCCAAAACTTCGTCGACCCAATTTCGCCGGAAGAACTTGCTGGTTTATCGATGGAAGAAGAAGTGGATTCTCGCTTTGTTTCTAACCTCAACAACCAATGGACAGCAGAGCACGGCCCATTCGCCGAAGAAAAATTTGGCGAATTAGAAGAAACTCACTGGCAGTTGATCGTTCAAGCAGCAAACCATTGGCATCAAGGTGCCAATGAGCTGACGAAAGCGTTCCAACAATTACCAAACTGGTTATTCGATGATCTGATGATTTGCTACTCAGCACCTGAAGGTGGTGTTGGCCCGCATATTGATCAATATGACGTATTCATCATTCAAGGCCAAGGTAAGCGTCAATGGAAAGTAGGCGCAAAAGATATCGGTCAATATAAAGAGACCGTCCAAGCCTCTGCTCTACGCCAAATCGAAGGCTTTGAGCCAATCATTGATGAAACCCTAGAACCAGGCGATATCCTTTATATCCCGCCAGGCTTCCCACACGAAGGCAATACGCTAGAGCCATCAATGAGCTACTCCATTGGCTACCGCTCTCCTAAAGAGCAAGAGCTAATCAGTAACTTTGCCGATTTTGTACTTGCTCATGATATGGGTGATATTCACTTGCATGATCCTGAGTTCAAAACGCAGGACGGCTACGGCAAGATTCGTTCGTCAGATTTGAGTAACCTGACTGATATGCTCAAATCAGCCCTTGAACAACCAGAAACGGTTAGCGACTTCATGGGTTGCTTACTGAGCCAATCTCGCCACCAGCTTGATATCGTTGCGCCAGAGCCACTATGGACTCAAGAAGAGATTGCCCAACACCTAGAGTCAGAAGGTGAAATCCACCGAGTATCAGGCTTAAAAGCGCTCTACCACGAAGATCAAAGCAACACAGCTTACATCAATGGCGAAGTGGTTAAGGTTGATGAAGCAGACTCGTCATTACTCAATACACTGTGCGATGAGACCGTGATTACCTCGGCTACTGCCCTATCACCTTCGGGCGTAATGGTCGTGACTGAATTGGTTAACAAAGGCTATTGGTTCATCGAAGAGTAAGCAGCGTCAGACGCTAGTTATTAACCTACTTTTCAAGAAACAACTAAAAAAGGGACAAATGAAATATTCATTTGTCCCTTTTTCTATCCAATAATTGTTTAAGGTTTAGACCTTGAACTGATTAACCAATTTCTGTTGCTGCTGAGATAGCTGATCAATTTCATTACCCACTTGTTCAGAAGCTGCCGCTTGTTCCAAGATCTTCGCACTCAAGTCGCGAATATTAACCACACTCTGATTCACTT
Organism: Vibrio sp. 99K-1; assembly: GCF_013114585.1. Classification (NCBI taxonomy): domain Bacteria; kingdom Pseudomonadati; phylum Pseudomonadota; class Gammaproteobacteria; order Vibrionales; family Vibrionaceae; genus Vibrio; species Vibrio sp. 99K-1. The sequence goes on along the minus strand of NZ_VTXF01000011.1, from coordinate 117,193 downwards.
CACCGGAAACCGATTGTTGCTCTTCTGCTGCTCTTACGATCTGATTGTTCATGTCACTGATCGCCTCAATTGAAGTAAAGATCGAGCCGAGATCCTCCACTGCATTTTGAACATGCAGCGCTGTATCGTTGGCAAGAATATTACCCTCTTGGATCGCCTCAACAACATCTTGTGTACCAGCATGGACCTTATCGATCACCGCTCTGATCTCACCAACGGATGATTGTGTGCGGCTTGCTAGGTTTCTCACCTCGTCTGCAACGACCGCAAAACCACGACCTTGCTCACCGGCACGAGCCGCCTCAATCGCCGCATTCAATGCTAACAAGTTAGTCTGTTCGGAGATCCCCTCGATAACACTTAAAATCTCGGTGATATTACCGTTGTTCTTCGCTAGCTCTTCAACAATAGGCACGGCGATCGACATGCGTTCCACCAGCTTTCTCATTTCACCAGCGGAAAGCTCGATAACTTGCTGCCCTTGCTGAGCTGAACGATTTGCCTCACAAGCTGCGTCTACCGCAACTTCTGCATTTTGTACCACTAAGCCCGCAGTTTGAGTCATCTCTTCTGCTGCTGTTGCTACCAGATCCACTTCTTTAAATTGAGACTCGCTGCTTTCACGAGTACTTGATGCAGATGCCTTCGCTTGACTGGTCGTGTTTGCCACTTGTTCTGTGGTTTGAATGACTTCTTTGATCGTGTGTTGCAGCTTATCTAGGAACAGGTTAAATCCTTTTGACAACTGACCGATTTCATCTTGAGACTTCACTTCCAAGCGCTGCGTCAAATCACCTTCACCTGAAGCGATGTCATTCAACCTTTCCACAACCTGACGAATCGGCTTCACAATAGATAACGAGGCAAACGCGATAATGGCTAAGCCAAAGATAATAAATACCGTACCGGCAATGACTTCTGTTTTGATGCCTTCACTTAGCTTAGTGCTAATGATGGAATCCAATTTATTTGCATCAGCGACGACACTGTCTCTTGGGATCTCAAACAACACACCCCACGTTTGGTTAGCAGCAACAACAGGTGCAAACGCAAGTAACCATTCACCGTTCTCACTCCACTGTGTTGTTACTTCACCGCCGAAGATAAAGTCGGTCATTAAGTCACTGTTGGTATTATCACTTTGGAAATTCGAACCAACTGCAATGCTTGAATCGTCAGAAGCGATAACTGAGCCGTCTAGGCTAACCACGTAAGCTTTACCTGCACCGTTAAACAAACTCTGGTCAGATTGAGTAATCACACTGGTTAAGCCATCGAGTCTCAAATCGATACCAAGAAAACCAATCGCAACATCGTCGACTAAAATTGGAACTGAAATAGAGGACGTCAATAATGCTGTACCGCCGCTGTTCACTACTCGTGGGGTGCTGATACAGGTTTGCCCTGAAGATAGCGGGCAGTAAAAACGTTCGCTATTACTGTTGTCATTCAATGTTGATTCCGAAAGCACGTTCGAGAGAACATTCTCACCATTATCCGCTACCTTCCAGTAAGGAGCGAAACGTCCTTTCTCGTTAGAACCTACATAATCGGCATCGACATAGTTCGCATCTTCACTATCAAGTAAGTCAGGCCTGAATACGAGATAAGCACCTTGAATTGAATCGAAGTTTAAAACTGAACGACGCACCATTTCGTCTAATGCAGTACGAAGCTCTTCACTCGGTGTAAAGTTTTCATCTGCATTATTCTTTAGAAACTGAGCACTGGCCGCAAGCATCTCAGCGCGATAAATCGCTTCGTCAACATAGCGTTGAGTTTCTTGGGCATTAAGCTGAGAAACAGATGCCAACAACTGTTGAGTTTTATTGATCACTGATTCTGAGCTTTGAGATTTGATGACTTGTTGATTGCTCGTCGCGTTGTAGATCGAGAAACCAATAAGAGACAGTGACGTAATGATTAAACAACAACCCGCTAATAGAGTTATTTTCCACTGTACCGATAGAGAACGCATTTAATATCCTTATTTAAGCCAAAAGACTTCCATAACCATAACTATCACATCGACAACGAATGGCTGCACACAATGTAGATAAGTTAGACGAATAGCTTAGCGGATGATTACATCACAAATTGCTAACATATAAAACGAAAGTTCACGCAAATATTAACAGATCATGCTTTTTGTCTATCGCTTCTGTGACTGAGAGAGCTATTAACTTCTGATACTTAGCTTCATCTTTGTCGTTTTAAAAATATGACGTATGACTTGCGTCCTTTCTCAAGGCGATAAGAACACTTTGCAGCTCCCCTACCGGAATTGAAAAATGCCTTTTCATCTCGCTCCGCTATAAAAGCAAGCTTGTTATTATGCTATTGAATCTTTTTTGATAACGACGGAGATAGATGATGAACGCGAGTTGGGCCAATTTCTTTCCATACTTTGCAGGGGCTTTTAAGCTGATTGTATTGGCTATCGGTGGCTACCTAGCGATCAAGTGGCACTTTGATGAAGACAAGAGGTTAAGAGAACAAGAGGGCGAAGTATTTAACACACTAAGTTTGAAGAAAAAGTTAGTGACTGCACTTGTAATAACAATTGTTGTGACCTGTTTAATAACGCTTGTCGTGTACGCGACAGACTGGCTACTCTATTAATCTTGGGTATTGATACAAAGATATCTGTCGTTTCATAAACCTGCTATACGATTTAGATTATTGAGCGCACCACCACCTCAGGTAATCAAAACCTTGTTCAATCACTCATAATATTTCAATAGCTTCCTCCTGCAACACTTACTCGTTTCACATAGAATAAGGATTAGTTTTTCTAATCCACACCATAGATTTTTATCTTGATCAACTTCACATTTTTTGATTGCTAATTCGGCAATCAAACTCTAATATCTCGCGCCTAGATTCCCTAATCGCTTTATTCAATTGGCTCTCCCTAATGGAGCGCTAAGGCTTTTTACGTTTTTAATTTTTGGAGAGATACGCAAATGTCCGCCTCGTTTCCATTAGCGAAACTTACCTTTTTAATCGCTATTCTGACAGCCGTAGGTCAAATGACTCAAACGATGTACGTGCCTTCTATCGGTCATATGGCAGGTGAGTTCTTGGTTTCTGCGTCTTCACTTCAAGCAGTGATGGCGTGTTACCTGATCCCTTATGGTTTGTCGCAATTTGTTTACGGTCCGCTTTCAGATCGCCTCGGTCGTAAACCAATCATCGTCGCAGGCTTAGTTATCTATATCCTAGGTACCTTGGTAGCCTTATTTGCTCATGAATACGAATGGTTCTTGGTGGGTAGCTTTATTCAAGGACTGGGCATTGGTTGTGGCGGCGCGATGTCTCGCACATTGACCCGTGACTGTTTTGAGGGCGCTGAGTTACACCGTGCGAACAGCTTAATCAGCATGTGTGTGATTTTCTCCCCATTAATGGCACCTGTATTGGGCGGTTACCTAACAGAAGCTTTTGGCTGGCGTTCTAGCTACTTGTTTCTAGCACTGTTTGGTATCGCTGTGGTGATCACCATGATGACCAGCATGATGGAAACATTGCCAAAAGAGCGACGCAAAAATGAATCAGTCGTCAACAGCTACAAGTTTGTTATGTCTGACAAACGCTTCCAAGGCTTCTTGCTGGTACTAGTGGCAACATTTGCGGGCGTAGCAGTGTTTGAGGCAGCAGCTGGCGTATTGCTGGGCGGTGTACTTGGCTTGCCAGCAACCACCGTGAGTTTGCTGTTTGTGTTACCGATTCCGGGTTACCTCGTGGGTGCAGGTCTATCGAGTTACATCGCGCAACGTCGCTCTGAGCGCCGAGCACTGAATGTTGGTCTAGTATCGATCTTAGTTGGCTCAGCTGTGGTGCTTATCCCGGGTCTGTTTGGTCAAACAACCGCATTAACTTTGATTGGCGGTGCAACCATTTACTTCTTGGGCGCTGGTATCTTATTTCCAGCCGCGACAACGGGAGCACTTTCGCCATTCCCATATCACGCAGGTACGGGCGGCGCGATCTTAGGTGGTATGCAGAACCTAGGTGCCGGTATTGCAACACTGTTGGCATCGTTCTTCCCAGCTCAAGATCAGCTGCCACTGGGTTGCTTGATGATTACCATGTCACTTATCGCGATGCTTGGTTTACGTTGGGTTAATCGTAAGCCTGATCACTCAAACGAAATGCCATTGGCTATCTAAAGTAAAACGCAAATCTTGCCCAAACAAAGAAGAGGGACATGCTGAAAGGTGTGTCCCTTTTTTATTACCCGTTTACCCTTACATGATGTCTACCACTAATTTCATCAAACATTACTTTGATTTTTTAAAAACAATAACAGACACTTACGATGAAAGTGCATATCAAGAATCCAATTATAAATAATATCACTGGAAGGAAACTAACCACTAAAGGATGCTGGCAATAAAACGAGTAAGGTGCACACTAAGGATATATAGATGCGTTTCGCTTTAACCACATTAGCCGTATCGGTCGCGCTTGTCGCCGGATGCAGCAATCAAGGAACAACAACCATGAACCACTACTCTCCATCGCAACTCATCGCTCAACAAACCCAAGCTCCCGTTGCTAAGAAAGTCCCTCATTCAATGACGACTCATGGTGACACGCGAATTGATGATTACTATTGGATGCGTGATGATGAACGTCAAGACCCAGAGATCTTGCAGCATCTCGAGCAAGAGAACCAATATGCCGAGACTGTTCTGAAACACACAGAAGCATCTCAAGAACAGTTATTTGAAGAGATCAAAGGCCGAATCGCGAAAGACGACAATTCGGTACCAGTTCGTAAAGGTAGCTATTACTACTCAAATAAAGTCACAGGTGACAACGAATACCCAGTTCATTTGCGCGAAAAACACTTTTTAGGAATAGACAAACAAGTCATCTTAGACGTTAACGAACTCGCCAAAGAACATGAATTCTTCAGCATTGGTGGCCTATCAGTCAGCCCGAACGAAAATATGTTGGCCTATGGCGAAGATACACTGAGCCGCCGCATTTACACCATTAAGATTAAAGACCTGACAACAGGTGAATACCTAAACGACGAAATTGAAGGTGCTTCGAGCGCTATCGCATGGCAAAACGACAACCAAGCCTTCTACTACATCAAGAAAGATCCACAAACTTTACTCGGCTATCAAGTTTACCGCCACGTATTGGGTACACCTCAAACAAGCGATGAGCTGGTCTACGAAGAAGCTGACAGCGCTTACTACACCAGCATCAGTAAGAGTAAAGATGGCGAGCAGGTATACATTTGGCACTCGAGCACTGAAACCAGTGGTGTTTCAATTATTGATGCCAATAACCCAAATGCAAAAGCCGAAGCCTTCTACCCAAGAGAAACGGGTATTGAGTACAGCATCGCCAAGCTAGAGGATTGGTATTACATCTACACCAACTACCAAGCGGTCAACTTCCGTTTGATGAAAACAACGGCTGAAGACATGCATGACCGTTCAAAATGGGTCGATGTCATTCCGGCTGACGACAACGTACAGCTTGTCGATTTTGAGCTATTTAATGATCATCTGGTTTACGAGCAGCGTTCAAATGGCTTGTCTACAGTGAAGGTTCGTCAACTCTCTACAGGCAAAGAATTTCCACTTGAGTTCAACGACACCGCTTTTGCTGCCTACCTAACAAGTAACTATGAGTTAGATAACTCTAAAGTTCGAGTCTATTACAGCAGCCTAACGACTCCTGGCACTTACTATGATTTCGACCTTAATACAGGTGAATCAGAGATCATGAAACAAACGCCGGTATTAGGTGATTTCGATGCTGATAATTACCAATCAGAGCGAATCATGATCACGGCTCGCGATGGTAAGCAAGTACCAGTCTCTTTGGTTTATCGCAAAGATCTATTCAAGAAAGACGGTACTAACCCTCTCTACCAATATGCCTACGGATCTTACGGGCACACAATCGAACCAACTTTTAGCTCAGCTCGTCTGAGCCTACTTGATCGCGGATTCGTTTATGCTATCGCGCATATTCGAGGTTCAGAGATGTTGGGACGCCCTTGGTATGAAGATGGCAAAAAGCTGACTAAACAAAACACGTTCAATGACTTCATCGATGTCACCAAAGGCCTAGTTGAAGAAGGTTATGGCGCGAAAGATAAAGTGTTCGCAGTGGGCGGTTCGGCTGGCGGTCTATTGATGGGCGCAATCATCAATCAAGCACCTGAGTTATATCGAGGCATTGGCGCTCATGTTCCATTTGTTGACGTGGTAACGACCATGCTTGATGAATCAATTCCTCTTACAACCAACGAATACGACGAATGGGGTAACCCTAACAATAAAACCTATTACGATTACATGTTGAGTTACTCGCCATACGACAACGTCAAAGCTCAAAACTACCCGAACATGTTAGTGACAACCGGTCTGCATGATTCGCAAGTACAATACTTTGAACCTATGAAGTGGGTAGCGAAGTTGCGTGAGATGAAAACAGACAGCAATGTACTTGTGTTCAAAACCGACATGGAAGCAGGTCACGGTGGTGCATCAGGTCGATTTAAACGATTAAAAGAAGACGCACTGGAATACGCATTCTTTTTAGATTTGCTCAAAACTCAATAGATTCAACGCAAGTACCCACATCGTTTTATGTCGCCATTTTGTCTCTACAAATGGCGACATACATTATTAAGCATGGTTAAATACGATTAACTATGAAACTCACCAAATCAAACAATCTTTGCGGCACTATAGGCAAAGGTTTACGAGAGGTATAAAAATAAATGAAAGTAATTAGCTTCAACATCAATGGCCTAAGAGCTCGCCTTCACCAACTGCAAGCGGTTATCGACAAACACCAACCTGACGTGATTGGTTTACAAGAGATCAAAGTGCACGACGAGGCCTTCCCAATTGCTGATGTTGAAGCAATGGGCTACAAGGTTTATTTCCACGGGCAAAAAGCACACTACGGTGTTGCTATGCTGTGTAAGCAAGAACCTATCTCTGTACAGAAGGGGTTCCCAACAGACAATGAAGACCATCAAAAACGTATGATCATGGCGACGTTTGAAGATGAAAATGGCGAAAAGGTTACTGTGCTAAATGGCTACTTCCCTCAAGGGGACAACATCAAGCATGAAACCAAATACCCATACAAGCGTGAGTTCTACAAAGACTTGATGACCTACCTGAACGACTATCACAACAAAGATGAGCAGATCATCGTGATGGGTGACATCAATATCAGCCCTATCGATGCAGACATCGGTATCGGCGAGCCAAATGCAAAACGTTGGTTGAAAACGGGCAAGTGTTCATTCCAGCCTGAAGAGCGTGAATGGCTAAAAACATTGATGGATTGGGGCTTCGTAGATACGTTCCGTCAACTACACCCAGAAGTCACAGATCAATACTCATGGTTTGATTACCGTTCAAAAGGTTTCGTGGATAACCGCGGCCTGCGTATTGACGTTGTACTAGCAACTCAGAAACTTGCTGATAAGTGTACGGAAGCAGGCATCGACTACGAACTGCGCGGTATAGAAAAACCATCAGATCACGCGCCAATTTGGTCGACGTTTAAATAAAAAAATCAGGGAGCATTTGCTCCCTGATTATTTCCCGAGTCTAATTTATTGGCCAAGCCGTTGAGCCATCAACACTAATTGGTCTCTTAGCAAACTCATCAACACAATATCCTTGGTTTGAACTTGCAAAATAGGTTAACGGCATTGGTACTAAGCTCATAGTCGCGACTTGTTGCTTCGCTTTATCCGAGAAGTTGAAGCCCCACATATCTAAATAGTTCCTCATATCGCGCTCATTCACATAGCTTAATGCAATCAACAACCAGTCATCATTGGTGATTTGGTTTGCTTCATCTCTAGAATAGCTATCAAATCCAATTGTCTGTTTTTTGGTGTTCCAAAGCTCATCGCTGGATTTAAGGCGGTTAAACTCACGTTCAATCAAGTGAAGTCGCCCAAGCATATGCCAGCCGTAATCCAATACGCCCTGCTCTTGTACCAACATCATCATTTGAATGAAGATTCTTGCTCCCCAACTCCAGCTCGTTTGGTTTTGCTGCGCCATATGGGCGTTTGGGTCTGGTTGATTTCGACTTTCCTGCAAAAGCTCATATTGGCCTTTGAAGTCTAACCCCTGACATGAAGATACTTTTCCTGTATCCCGATAGTATTGGGACTTACTGTAGTACGAGTAATAGTTGGTCGTAGCGTGCCCATCCCAACCGCTAAACCTAAATCGACCACGCTCTAAGCCATGCCCCAACTCGTGAAGATCACCATGCCCTAATGGATGAAACGACCAATAGGCATCATACGGGTTTCCTGAACAACCATAGCCACAGTTAGCTTGGTCTGCGTTCATATGCTTTACAATGTCAATGGTCGCAATTTCCCAGCCCTTTGCCTCTCCGTATTGGTGTATTTCAGCAATTTCATCAATACCCGGCCCTTTAAAGCCTGCAAGTGCATGAGGAAAGTTATGTACATAACGCTCTGTGGCGAGAGCCATGTCATGAGGCTGAGCCCAGTCATCTGAACCGATAGATTCCTTCATTTTTTCCAGCTTTGAGTGAACTTCAAACCCTGGGGTAATTAGCTCAGCCCAATCAAAATTTCCTTCTTCGAGCTGTGCTACAAAGCTGTCGTTGTCAGCTTCACTTCTCCAGACAGGGTGCTGTGCGACATTTTCAAAACGCAGTTCCACGTCAATATCATTGGTATCAAAGTGAACCTGTAGTGTTCCGCCATAAGCAGAAGTAAGAGAAATCGTCTCTCCCGGTTTCACTGGATAGGTTACCGAGGTTAAAAACTTTGGCCGAGCGTAACCGTCATTGCCTGAAAACTCGTGTGTCGCGCCGCTGCGCAATGTATTAAATGCAATAGACGTAGCCACATCGTTATTGTCTAAGCGAGTCACCTTGATTGTCTTACCCGGCAAGGCATACAAACCAGCGGATCGGAAGCTTCTTTTAGACTCCAAAGCAATGGTTTTCGTGACGAGCGGTACATTATCAAAGCTCTTGGTACTAAAGTTACCTAAACTTGGTTGCGCCGCGTTATACAGTCGACTGTTGTATGTTGCGTAATCACTGTAATAAGAACGAAGAAAATCAACCCTCTCTGTCACGCCTTTACCCATTGGGTACTGAACATATTGACGGTAATGGTCAGCAAGTAGCAATAACAGCTTTTCATACTCGTAATAATCCGTTGCAAACAGGTCGACTTTTTTACTATCAAGCGACGTTAAATGTGCGCGAATGCTGTTTGCTGCGGTATAGAACTCTTCATCCATATTGGATTCATCAGGGCAAGATTTGTCATCACAGGTGCTTAAATCAACGGTGAAGCTGTCGTCTTTCAGTCTTTGTAAAAGCGCTTGTTGTTGAACAATATTGTCCGGCATCTGATTAATGAGCTGTGTCGAGTCCCAGTTAGACAGACCAAGCTTACGCCAATAGTTATCACCCACATAAGTCATGTGCATTTCAGCAAACAAGGCGTTGCCTAATTCCGTCATACCGCCATCAAGGTGCAAGTACAGCACCGGAATGTTTTTATTAAACGCTAAACGTAACCCGTCTATAACATCTTCAATACTATCTCCGGCATTCAGCTTTTGAGACAAAACCAGCAAATCAGGGTTATTGGCTTCAAGACACTGGCTTAACTCACTGCCATCACAAGCGTTATCAGCGTTGGTAACCATAGAAGCATTAACATTGTCGGTTAACCAGTTTCGTGTCGCTTGATCATCTGGGAAGTAATAAGACTGATCGAGCTGGGCTAACACGACATTTTTGGGCTCATCTGTCCCTGAAACCCAGGTAACCAAATTCTTCAACCAAGTGTTCATTTCTTCATTAACAGAATCGGGGAAACGTTGCTTCGTTCTAAAAGGGTTGCTCGCGAGTGCAGCATAATGCCCTTTACTCCCTGTATAACCCGCAACCCCAATGGCCAACTCTTGATCGGCGTAGCCATCTTGCATCGCTTTGTTTGTTTTCAAAATGACATCGTTAAAGCCATAGGTGGGTAAAATAATGGCGGTGTCATGCGTTGGATCCCAGTGGAGATTACGCAGTGGCTCACCTTCTGAGCTTTGAGATAAGGCTTGTTTAATCTGATTGTAATCTTCGTTGTATTGAGCAACTAACGCTTGGCTTGCCTCAATGAACTCGGAGGAATTAACAACATAAGAAGCATTGCCAGTTGACAAGGCTTTTTGAACAGCGGTTTGTGGGATTGGGGTAATATCTGGCTCACCGCTTCCATCACCGTCATTCCCTCCTCCACCAGAACCACCAGAACCACCAGAACCACCAGAACCACCAGAACCACCAGAACCACCAGAACCAGTTTGAACACTTTCACCGCCGCTACCACCACCGCCGCATCCTAAAAGTGATATCGCGATAGCAAAAACAACAAAATTAGACAGTAAGCTACTCTTTTTCATCATTATTCCATACAACAACAAAATTTCGCCGAGTCTATCTATAGTTGAATCTAAAGCAATTATTCTAATGAATGTGTGAACGCAATTTGAAGCAAGTTAACTGTTTTGAACAATCGATAGCTCTCCGAGATAAACCTATCCAAGGCCATCACTGAATTTTCTTCTGATACAAAAAAACGGCGCTCAATGAGCGCCGTTTTGTTAACTATACAGAATGCCACTAACTAAGTGGTCTTAAGTAAGCTAGGAAACGTTTCTCTGCGAATTTGAAAATCGCGATGATGATAAACGTTAGTGCCATATAGAACAGACCTGCGGTTAGGAAGGATTCAAATGGAGCGTAGTAACGTGAGTTAACCAAACGCGCTGCCCCTGTTAGATCCATGATAGTTACGATACCAGCAACGGCTGAACCGTGAAGCATGAAGATAACTTCGTTACTGTAAGCCGGCAGTGCACGACGTAAAGCACTTGGTAAAATGATACGACGGTAAGTCTTCGGTGTACTCATGCCGTATGCTTTTGCCGCTTCCACCTCACCTTTCGGTAAGCCGTTAATTGCACCACGGATAATCTCAGCCGTGTAAGCAGAAGTATTCAGGATGAATGCCACCAACGCACAGAACCATGCGTTTTCCCATAGTGTGTCTTTCACTGGGAAGAACTGATCCATGCCGTAATAAATCAAATAAAGCTGTACCAGTAATGGTGTGCCACGGAAGAAATAGATAAACGACCACGCAGGAGCATTAATCAACATATTGTGACTGTTACGAGCGATAGCTAATGGTATGGCAACAAACAAGCCAACAATCAAAGCGACGCACACCATCCAAGCTGTTGTCCATAGACCACCAAGGTAAATCGGCAGGCTTTCAATTATCAATGAAAAGTCCATAACTACCTCGCGTGGATGCTGAATTTACGTTCAACAAGTTTAAGTAAACCTGTCGATACACTGGTGAAGAACAAGAAGATAAGTGCCACCGTCATGTAGAAGGTAAACGGCATTTTGGTTGAACCGGCCGCTAATGCGCTAACACGCACCATGTCTTCTAGGCCGATAATGGAAACCAAAGCTGTGGTTTTAAGTAAAACCAACCAGTTGTTACCAAAGCCAGGTAGTGCATGACGAATCATCTGCGGAAGCAGTATGCGGTGAAACGCCTTTACAGGGCTCATACCGTAAGCTTTTGCCGCTTCCATTTCACCGGCATCCACAGCCATGATCGCACCACGAAATGTTTCTGCCATGTAAGCACCAAAGATGAAGCCTATGGTCAAGACACCAGCAACAAATGGGCTAACATCAATATAATCAGGTAAGTAAGAAGTCCACTCATGGTTAGGATCACTGGATGTGAACCACTCATTGAGCCACTCATTGATGGAATACAAACTGTTGTTTAAAAGGATTTGTCCACCAAAGAAAATCAGCATCATCAACACGAGATCTGGGATGCCTCGAATGACGGTTGTATAGAGGGTTGCAATAGCACGAGCCCAGCGATAAGGCGCAAGCTTTGCTAAGGCACCTAGCATACCAAGAACCATAGCTAAAATTAGCGACAGCAAGGCAACTTCGATTGTCAGCACCGCCCCTTTCAGGATCGACGCTTCATATCCTTGTAAATCAAACATAATGAATTCCAACAGAACTGCGAAAAAGTTGGTAAGACAGGGAGAGGGTTGCCTCTCCCTTAAGAATTGACGCTAGAGATTACTGACCGTATACGTCGTAGTTGAAGTACTTAGCCGCGATATCTTGGTAGATGCCTTTTTCACGTAGAGAAAGGATTGCCGCATCTAGCTTCTTAGTTAGGTCTTTGTCTTGCTTACGTAGAGCAATACCAAAACCTTCACCGAACCATTTAGGATCTGTTAGTGATGGACCAACAAACTCATACGCTTCACCGCCCGCTTTGTTCAGAACACCCTCTTCTAGAGCAGAAGCATCGCCAAGTACAGCTGCAACACGACCATTTGCTAGATCAAGATAAGCTTCATCGAAAGAACCGTAACGAACGATTTCAACCGTGTCGCCGTAGTTGTCTGTTAGGTATTTATCGTGAGTTGTTGCACGTTGAACGGCAATTTTTTGACCGCTTAAGTCATCGAAGTTAAGACCTGCGCCTTTCTTAGCGATGAACTTGTTTGGGATAAGTGCGTATTTACCAGTGAAGTCGATTTTCTTCTTACGTTCTTCAGTGATAGACATTGCCGCGATGATCGCATCATATTTACGAGCAAGTAGAGAAGGAATAATGCCATCCCAATCTTGTGCAACGATCTTACACTGCACCTGCATTTCAGTACAAAGTGCGTTAGCCATGTCCACGTCAAAGCCTTTCAGTGAACCATCTGCTTCTGTCCAGCTAAATGGAGGGTAAGCACCTTCAATACCAAAGCGTACTGTTTTCCATTCTTTCGCTTGAGCTACGCCTGTTGCCGCAGTTGCAGCAAGTGCCGCGACTAATAACCACTTTTTCATATCCCTACTCCTGTGATTTAGGTTTTTATGTTTTGCTAGTTTTAATATTGTGTTTGTTGTTGCTTATTAACTTATTTGTTGTGTTTTATTGTTCACACCGTCGCTGTTTACCTTGGCAACGGCATTTCAATTCTGATTAATAGATCGAAGAGATAAATTGTTGTAGTCGCTCAGACTCTGGGTTCGTAAACAGTTTAGCTGGATCGCCCTGTTCTTCCACTAGACCTTGGTGCAGGAACATCACATGGTTTGATACGTCACGAGCAAAAGCCATTTCATGTGTTACCACAAGCATGGTTCTTCCTTCTTCTGCTAGATCGCGCATTACACCAAGTACTTCCCCTACTAATTCAGGGTCAAGTGCTGATGTTGGTTCATCAAACAGCATTACCTCAGGGTCTACTGCTAACGCTCTTGCAATCGCAGCACGTTGTTGTTGTCCACCAGATAAGTGACCCGGATAGTAATCTTTACGCTCATACAGACCTACTTTCTTGAGTAGTAACTCCGCATTTTCAATCGCTTGTGCTTTAGGTACACCTAAGACATGAACAGGTGCTTCGATAACATTTTCGAGAACGGTCAGATGAGACCAAAGGTTGAACCCCTGAAAAACCATCGCCAATCGAGAACGGATTCGTTGGACTTGTTTTTCATTAGCAGGAACAGACACACCTTGACGATTATTTTTCATTTGAATTAATTCACCATTAACCCAAATTTCGCCTGCAGTCGGTGTCTCTAGAAGGTTGATACATCTAAGGAAAGTACTTTTACCCGATCCTGAAGATCCGATAATCGATACCACATCGCCTTTATGCGCAGAAAGTGAAATTCCCTTTAAAACTTCATTTTGACCAAACGTTTTGTGTAGATCCTTTATGTCCAGCGCCGGTACATCTTTCATGCGCTTTCTCTCCCAAGTTTGTGAAAATGCAAGGTACTCCGACCTTTTCATGCGATACAAACTAGCACCACACGGATTAACATGCAACAAATTATTAACCTAATAATTTGGAATAAATAGCACTTCACTCTGACTTATTATGCAAAAGGTAGCGTTTTCGCCTCAATTTTATGAATGACTTCTATCAATAAGCTATAAATCCAATGCTTACATTGTTTAAATAAAGTTAACCAAAATGAGATTCTCGTAGCCTAATGTCTCACAAGAAAAACAACTTTGGTGAACGAAGAAGTGTCATTTACAACGAAACCAGAAAGCGCCAATAAAAGCATGCTGCACGTACTATAAGTCACAATTATTTTATGGTTATTACATTGTAAATGTTTGGCTGAAGAGGGATAAAAGTGAAATAACTCAATAAGAATCAGCAACTCAGCGCTTTCCTTTATAAGCAATACCTCGAGAAGGTAGGTAAACGTCAATTTGTGAAAACAAATTACACGATTCATCAATGGTACGTTAATGAATCGCTCCGTTTTGTAGCTTTCTTTCACATACACTCATAAAGTGATCAAGATCAATCACCCTAAAGGGTAAGCTTGTTAGACTCCTCAGCACACAATAAGGCATTAAAAATGCCATACATTTCTTTTAACTTAGCTGCATAAAGCACATCAAAACCGTGCAACATAATGTTAATGAGTTATAACTAAGAAATAACACAATTACGCGAAATTATAGAATTCAATTTTAGAATTACTAACATAAAAATATGAGGAATCTATGTCAGACGTTGTCAATAATGCGAACTCTGAAGTAGAAGAGAAAAGCTATAAAGAGCTACACCGCCCTGCTTCTGAATTTGAGAACCGCTCAGATTATCTAGATCACGAACTTCAAATCATGAAGCCTCGCCGCTTTGGCCTAAACCTTCCTGGCCGTGACTTCCGCTTTGAACTAGAAGACCTTGTTCCTGCACTGGCTGGTACCATTGGTATCATCGCGATGTACTCTGCAGTAATGATGTCTTGGGCTGAAGGCCTAACTCAAGCTTGGGATCACGTAAACCTTGGTAAAGACTTTGCGATTGAAGTAGCTCGTGTAGAAATGCTTATCCCTGCACTGCTGTTCTGTATCCTTGCTTCTGGTTTCTTTAACCCTAAAGCTAACCTTGCCGGTAACCACGGCCCAATGATTCCTCTTATTGGTACCATCGCTCTAGCTGGTGCTCACCCTCTTGCATTGGCAATCCTTATCGGTGTCTTCGGTCTTATCCTAAGCTTCCTAAAAGGTGGGTCTAAACTTGTTAACCTTACCTCTGAAGGTACGGCGGGTGGCTTGCTCATCTTCTTGGGTCTAACCGGAACAATGAGCCAAATCAACTCAATTCAAGCTTGGGCTGTTGGTCTTCAGTCTGACACAGTCGCTGCTGGTAGCATGGGTTACATCGGTTTGATTGTTCTAGCCGTTACCATCGGTCTATATGCATTCCTTGCGAAAGTGAACAAGCGTTGGTTAGCAATCCCTGTTTGTGCTTTCACTGGTCTAGCTATTGCTCTAGTACTTGGTGCTGGTTTCGATATCAAATTCGTAACTGAAACAGGCATTCCAAACCTAAACCCAATCTACTGGTGGGGTTCTACTGAAGAAGGTTGGATGCTTGGTTTACCAAACGTTGAGCACTTCATCGCTTCTCTACCATTTGCAATCCTAGCAGTAGCAATGTGGTCACCTGACTTCCTAGGTCACCGTATCTTCCAAGAACTGAACTACCCGAAAAAGTCTGAAAAAGTACTGATGGACGTAGATGACACAATGACTATGTGTTCAGTTCGTCAAATGGTAGGTACAGCAGTTGGTGGTGGTAACATCACTTCATCTTGGGGTACTTACATGATCCCAGCGGCTATCGCGAAACGTCCAATCCCTGGCGGCGCAATCTTGCTTGGCTCTCTATGTATTATTGTTGCGATTCTTGGCTTCCCAATGGACGTAGCAGTATGGCCACCAGTGATGCGTGTTGCGCTACTTGTAGGTGTATCTCTACCTCTACTTGAAGCGGGTATGCAGATGGTTAAAGATTCAAAAGACTCTCAAGCAGCTGGTATCTGTATCTTTGGTTCAGCGGTCGTTAACCCTGTACTAGCATGGGCACTGACTATGCTTCTAGATAACAACGGCCTAATTGGTGATAAAGAGCGTGCTAAGCGTCTATCATTTGTAGACAAGATTGTTATCCCAGTTGGTGTTTTGGTTATTTGTCTAGTAGCAATGCTTGCAGTTGGTATGCTAGAAAGCCAATATGGTCTAAAAGCTTGGCTATAATCTCCTTTACTACACAAAAGTAGTAATCGGATTAAAAAAAAGTTTGGGTGGCAACCCCTGCCACTCAAATTTTTTCAACTTTTTTTAGCATTTATTGATTTAGTTTAAGGTTTGCAGAAATTTTTTAGCGTAGTCTTGATTACATAGAGTAAAGACAACATATAAAAAGTAGTGACAATATATATAACTATATGAAGCACATATGCTCATATATATTGTTATTAATAAGAGTGTACTACCCTTACGAGGGGCGCTGGCTCAACAGTGTTAATGTACGTGTTTTTTCTACTAAAAAGGTAGGTATGTCATGGCAGAGCAATTTGCTAAAGCTTGGGAAGATTTTGCTGCAGGTGAGTGGCAAAGCGAAGTAAACGTTCGTGATTTCATTCAAAAGAACTACACGCCGTATGAAGGCGACGAGTCTTTCCTAGTTTCTGAGGGTACTGAAGCAACTAACAAGCTTTGGGCTTCGGTAATGGAAGGTATCAAACAGGAAAACGCAACTAAAGCACCTGTAGATTTCGATACTTCTGTTATCTCTACCATTACTGCTCACGATGCAGGTTACATTGAGAAAGATCTTGAGACTATCGTTGGTCTACAAACTGAGAAACCACTAAAACGTGCAATCATCCCTAACGGTGGTGTACGTATGGTTGAAGGTTCTTGTAAAGCATACGGTGAAACTCTTGACCCAATGGTTTCAAAAATCTACTCAGAATACCGCAAAACACACAATGCTGGCGTTTTCGATATCTACACTCCTGATATCCTAAAATGTCGTAAGTCTGGTGTTCTGACTGGTCTTCCTGATGCTTACGGCCGTGGTCGTATCATTGGTGACTACCGTCGTGTTGCACTTTACGGTATCGACTTCCTAATGAAAGACAAGCAAGCTCAATTTGCTTCTCTTCAAGAGCAATTCGAAAACGGCGAAAACCTAGCAGAAACAATGCAACTTCGCGAAGAGATCTCTGAGCAACACCGCGCTCTAGGTCAAATCAAAGAGATGGCTGCTAAGTACGGCTTCGATATCTCTGAGCCAGCTCAAACTGCTCAAGAAGCTATCCAATGGACTTACTTCGCTTACCTAGCGGCTGTTAAGTCTCAAAACGGTGCTGCAATGTCTCTAGGTCGTACTTCGACTTTCCTAGACATCTACATCGAGCGTGATATCGCTGCAGGCAAGATCACTGAAGTTGAAGCTCAAGAAATGATCGACCACTTCGTAATGAAGCTACGTATGGTTCGTTTCCTACGTACTCCTGAGTACGATGAGCTATTCTCTGGCGACCCAATCTGGGCAACAGAGTCTATGGGTGGTATGGGTATTGACGGTCGTACGCTAGTAACGCGTTCTAACTTCCGTTTCCTAAACTCTCTATACACTATGGGTCCTTCTCCAGAGCCAAACATCACTGTTCTTTGGTCTGAGCAACTACCTGACGGCTTCAAGCGTTTCTGTGCGAAGGTATCTATCGATACTTCTTCTATCCAGTACGAAAATGATGACCTAATGCGTCCTGACCTAGAGTCTGATGATTACGCTATCGCTTGTTGTGTATCTCCAATGATCGTTGGTAAGCAAATGCAGTTCTTCGGTGCTCGTGCTAACCTTGCGAAAACAATGCTTTACGCAATCAACGGCGGTGTAGATGAGAAGCTAAAACTTCAAGTAGGTCCTGTTTCTGACAAGATCACTGACGAAGTTCTTAACTACGATGACGTAATGGGTCGCCTAGACACATTCATGGATTGGCTAGCTAAGCAATACGTGACTGCACTAAACAGCATTCACTACATGCACGACAAGTACAGCTACGAAGCGTCTCTAATGGCTCTTCATGACCGTGACGTTCGTCGTACTATGGCTTGTGGTATCGCTGGTCTATCTGTTGCAGCTGACTCACTATCTGCAATTAAGTTCGCGACTGTTAAACCAATCCGCGACGAAGATGGCATCGCAACTGACTTCGAAATCGAAGGCGATTACCCTAAATACGGTAACAACGACGCTCGTGTAGATGATATCGCTTGTGAACTAGTTTCTACGTTCATGAACAAGATCCGTAAGCTTAAGACTTACCGTAACTCTATCCCTACACAGTCAGTTCTTACTATTACATCAAACGTTGTATACGGTAAGAAAACAGGTAACACTCCAGACGGTCGTCGTGCTGGTGCTCCTTTCGCTCCTGGTGCTAACCCAATGCACGGTCGTGATGAGAAAGGTGCTGTAGCGTCACTAACGTCTGTAGGTAAACTACCGTTTGCTGATGCACAAGATGGTATCTCGTACACGTTCTCTATCGTACCTAACGCTCTTGGTAAAGATGCTGAAGGTCAGAAAGCGAACCTTGCAGGCCTAATGGATGGTTACTTCCACCACGAAGCTGGCATTGAAGGTGGTCAACACCTTAACGTGAACGTTCTTAACCGCGACACTCTAGAAGACGCAGTTAAGCACCCTGAGAAATACCCTCAGCTAACAATCCGTGTATCTGGTTACGCTGTACGCTTCAACTCTCTAACTGCAGAGCAACAAGCTGACGTAATCGCACGTACATTTACTGAGTCTCTATAAGCTCACGCTCAATAGACAGTAAATAATAATTAGCCTCGCCAATGTGCGGGGCTTTTTTATATCTGATGCTAATTCCAATAACACCAACATTCTCCCTAAATGTTAGATATTGAACAAAAAAGGTCTTTTCCATTCACTTTTTTTCCACAAATTCGTGCAAATTACGGTAATATCGCGGTTCATAATTTAAGAGTAACTGCTCCATGAAATACCTTCGTTGTTTACCCCTGCTTCTTCTCTCTTTTTCATCTTTGGCGTCTGAACGTTCTACGGTCACTTTCGCATTAGACAATGATGGAGTTTTTGGCGTTGACCAAGACTATACCAACGGACTGTTTCTGGGTTACACATCATCAAGCATTACGCCATACGATTGGGTAAAACCATTAAGCCTATCTTACTGGGGCGCGAGCTCTTTAGATAAATGGGAGGTCACCCTTGGCCACAAAATGTATACCCCTTCTGATATCGAATTAGAAACGCCATCAGCGAACGACCGCCCATACGCAGGTTACTTACACACAGAACTCAACTACATAAGTTTGAACCCACAACAAGCTCAGCGTTTTAACATTACGTTTGGTACCACCGGTGAACGAGCGCTTTCTGAAGATGCTCAAAAACTGGTTCACTCGATCACTAAATCAGATGAGCCTTTAGGTTGGGAATACCAAGTGGATGATGAGTGGGCAGGCAGCGTTGGTTACCTAAGTCATTTCAACCTAATGCGTAATCAAGCGTTGGCGAATACCGACTTCGAGATCTCTAACGTTTCAGAAATCAACGTGGGTAACTTTAGAAGCGATATTTCATCAGGCTTTATGTTCCGTTGGGGTACTGACCTAGGTGGTAACTTTGGTGCGGCTAATATCACAAGCGAAAATCCATTTAAACCCGGGATGATCGGTGCTTCGAACACAGGCTGGTTTACCTATGCAGGCCTAGAAGGTCGTTACCGTTTCAATGACTTAACGATTGAAGGTGACCGCTCTGGTGTTGATGAATACGCGAATAAAAACAATGAAGATCCAGCTATCTACGACGTAACTCTAGAGAACCTTCAAGCGACAGCAGTCATGGGTGTGGCTTGGTACAACCAATACGTTGGTGCATCCTTTGCACTAACTGCAAAAACACCAGATTACAAAGAAGCGAAAGAGTCTATCTACACCACCGGTGGCATTACCATGTTCGCGTTCTTCTAGCGAATCACTCAAGCTTTCACGTTTACTTTTCAAGTTTGATAAAGGCAATCATCTTCCGTGGTGATTGCCTTTATTTTTAAAGGTCTCGTTACGATTTGACCCTATTTTATGTACCGTTTTTGTAATAAAATAAAGGGCATAAATTCCTCTACGAGAATAGCTCATGTCTACAACTGGTCGCATTCACTCATTCGAATCTTGTGGTACTGTCGATGGCCCTGGTATCCGCTTTATTGTGTTTCTTCAAGGCTGCTTAATGCGTTGTATGTACTGTCACAACCGCGATACATGGGACCTGCATGATGGCAAAGAAGTCACTGTAGAAGAAATCATCAACGAAGCGAAATCTTATCGCCACTTCATGAAAGCGTCTGGTGGTGGTATCACCTGTTCTGGTGGTGAAGCGATGCTACAACCTGAGTTTGTCCGCGACTTCTTCTTAGCTGCTAAGGCTGAAGGTATCCATACTTGTCTTGATACCAATGGCTATATTCGTAAGCATACTGACGTTGTTGATGAGGTTTTAGACGCAGCTGACCTTGTAATGCTCGATCTGAAACACATGCGTGATGAAATTCATCATGATTTCATTGGTGTATCTAACAAACGTACTCTCGATTTTGCCCGTTACCTTCATAAGATTGGTAAAACGACTTGGATTCGTTACGTGATTGTTCCTGGATACACAGACACACCAGAAGATGCACATCTACTTGGTGAGTTCATTAAAGACATGGACAACATCGAAAAAGTAGAGCTGCTTCCTTACCACAAACTGGGTGCGCATAAATGGGAAGCTCTTGGTTTGGACTACCCTCTTGAAGGCGTAAACCCGCCAAGTAAAGAGACAATGGATGAAATTGTTGCGGTTCTAAGCCAATACCACTCCAACGTAAAATACTAATACCAACGGTATTTAAAACCTGTTTCAAACGCCTCAATTTCGATTGGGGCGTTTTCTTTTTCGAGCCAAACAATCCTTTCACTTTTCTTTACAACTTTTGTTTATCAATTCAAAAAATCATATTAAATCCGTGTTGAGATCATGTTTCCACTCGTAGGAATGCTGTTACTCTTACTTCAACAAAAGAATACAACATTTAGTTTTTAGTGAGGCTTCTCCCATGGAAATGACCAATGCTCAGCGTCTAATTCTATCAAATCAATACTACCTAATGTCTCAAATGGATCCTGAGAACTCAGCTAAATATCAACGTCTACAAACGATTGTAGAGCGTGGTTACGAACTCCAAATGCGTGAGCTTAACAAAGAGTTTGGTTGTTTGACTGAAGCAGAATGTCGCGAAATCATCGACATCATGGAGATGTACCATGCAATGCAAGAGTCGAACAAAATGCTTGCAGAAGACGAGCGTAAAGAAGTTGATCAGCGTCGCCTACAGTTCTTAGGTTTCGACATTGCATCTGAAGCGCAAATCGTACACTACGTACGTTTCCTAGTTGACTCTGAAGGCCTTTACCCTCAGTTCGACAAAGCGGATCACCACTTCAATAGCCAAATGCCAATGCTAGACAAATACCGTCGCATGCTAACAACATGGCGCAACTGCCCTCGTCAGTACCACCTATGTGCGACAGAGCTATCTCAAATCTTCAGTGCTTAATGCATAAAAAGTTAAGCCTCAGATTGGCTTAAAACGTTTCAAAAAAGGGTTACTCATCACGAGTAACCCTTTTTTCATGTCTGCATATAATGAGAGAAAACGGGAACTATTAAGCGACGTGGATATGAAGCGTGCTTTAGATACAGAAAACACACATTAATCATGAAAATAAGATATTAAACATCGAACCGTTTCCCATTAATTTCTCTGATATCGCCCATTAACCAATGAGCATAAGCCTATGACTTATAAGTAATAAGCTCATTCACCTTTATTAATTCTACATCGAAACATTTAATACAAATTAAAAATCGCCACCCCAATTTCGAACGGTGTTTTTTATTTTAAAGAAGTAGCTAGAATGCTCACCGAAATTAATTAACCAGAGCGATAAACATGAGAAAATTCATCCTTGCATCACTAGCTATTCTGTCAACTTCATCTTTCGCAGCTAACGACATGTACGTACTTGGCGGCGTTGGCATCAATGAAGACGACACAGGCGTACAATTCACTGTTGGCTCACAAATTCTTGATACCAATTTTTATCTTGAATCAACAATGAATTACATAGACTCCGACAGCAATGAGGTTACGTCGGACGTACATGGTGACCTAACTAAGTACAAAGGCAATTTGAAACACTTCAAAATGTCTTTAGCGCCAATGTACAAATATAGCTTCGATGAGTCTTTTGCTATCTACGGTAAAGCTGGTCTTGCTTACTCTAACCTCAACTCTAAATTAACGATTACTGATAAAGATGGCTCAGTGAATAGTAAGTACTCAGATAGCGAATGGGGTGCAACTTACGGCATAGGTGCTGAATTTAAGTCACCGAAACCAATGTTTGGTAACTCGAAGTTTATGGCGCGTGTTGGTTTCGATTGGTACGACTTTAGCTCAGGTAACGTTAATCTAGGTAGTGACGGTACTCTAGGTCTACAAGCCGGTTTCACTTTCTAAAATATTAAGCAGAAAGGTTTACAGTAGTTAAACAGATCACCGTAATCACGATTCTTGGAGTCTTGACGTCAACCGGTCTGTATCTCGCATCAATAAAAAGGGTTACTCATCGCGAGTAACCCTTCTGCATCCACTTCTTTTTGGCTAAAAAACGTAAGCAACACCGACGTTTGCCGCCATATTAATTCCGCTTTCTAAGATTGGACTATTCTCGATATCACCCTCTAGGTTGGTGTAACGAACACCACCAGTCACTCGAATATTCGGCGTTACATGTAAGTAACCACCTAAACCAATAAAGTACTGGCCATCCCAATCGGCATCAAACTCGTTTAGATTCGTTCTTGCAGCTTCTGCTGAGCTCACACCATACAAGTGGTTGTTCAAGCGTTCACTGTTGTAAGCGTAACCAATCGAAGGCGTAATCGCCCAGCCATTGCGGCGAATAGGCAGGCGCCAAGCCGCTTCAGCATAAATACCGTTGTGCCTAAAGCCTAAGTCTGAGCCCGCTGTTGCCTCAAACATACCCACCAGCGTAATCACTTGATAGCTGACGCCACCTAATACCGAAGCTTTACGTTCATCTAGTTTTTGAATATCCACATTGTCTGAGTCACCTGGCTTTAATGTTCTTGGATCATAAACCGCTCGAAACACAATATTCTGAGGTGAGCCGGCTGGTAACAAACGATAGCCAGCGCTGAATCCACGCATGAAAAAGTGTTCACCTTCATAGCCAATCATCGGAATAACCGCGCGATTTGACGGCGTGTCTTTGTACACAGCAGGAGAATAAGAAGCAGCCACACCCAATGACCATTGTGATATTTTTGCGTGCGTAGTGGTCGCCGTTAACATTACTGTTCCAACAATGGCGATTTTTAACCAAAGACTCTTCACTGTTTCTACCTATTTTTTAAGCGATTTCTGATAACGCTGCGCATTATATGGTACTACATTCCAAAAAATCAATAGAACCCAGTAATACATCCGATACACATAAATACAGTGTGGGAATTGTAAAATGGTTTAAAAACACAAAACGAAAGACCAAAACCCTTCGTATATAAAATTATTGGATTCTACTCGCATCAAGTTGCCTATAGCTTTAGCGGGTCTTTCAACACGCAAAATTGTAAATAAATACATAATTGTTAAGCAAAATTGTGGAAGCGGGTCTAACCTTAAAATGTAGGGAGAGCCTATTTTTCAATCGCTCGTCAGTTTTGACTGGTTAACAAGGGGAATGTGACTATGAGTATATTTGACCACTATCAATCACGTTATGAAGCAGCCAAGGAAGAAGAGCTGACACTGCAAGAGTTCTTGGCGCTGTGTAAAGACGACAAAAGTGCTTACGCCAACGCCGCGGAGCGCTTACTTCTGGCTATTGGCGAACCTGAGGTTATTGACACCGCGCAAGACCCTCAATTAAGTCGCATTTTCTCGAACCGAGTTATATCTCGTTACCGTGAATTCGAAGATTTTTACGGCATGGAAGACGCGATTGAACAGATTGTTTCCTATCTAAAACACGCTGCGCAAGGCCTAGAAGAACGTAAACAGATTCTTTACTTGCTTGGTCCTGTGGGCGGCGGTAAATCATCGCTTGCTGAAAAGCTAAAAGCACTGATGCAAAAGCTACCTATTTACGTACTTTCTGCTGACGGTGAACGAAGCCCAGTAAACGACCACCCATTCTGTCTATTTGACGTCAATGAAGATGGCGACTTACTGAAAAACGAGTATGGCATCGAAAAGCGCTATCTTCGTTCGATTATGTCTCCATGGGCTGCAAAACGCCTGCATGATTTCGGCGGCGACATTTCTAAATTCAAAGTCATCAAGCTACGCCCTTCTATCCTCGACCAAGTGGCGATCGCGAAGACAGAGCCTGGTGATGAAAACAACCAAGATATCTCTTCCCTAGTTGGTAAAGTAGATATCCGTAAACTAGAACACTTCTCTCAAGATGATCCAGATGCCTACAGCTACTCAGGTGCGCTATGTAAAGCTAACCAAGGCCTGATGGAATTCGTAGAGATGTTCAAAGCGCCGATCAAGGTACTACACCCTCTACTAACAGCAACTCAAGAAGGCAACTTCAACGGTACTGAAGGGCTTTCTGCACTGCCATTCGACGGTATGATTCTGGCTCACTCGAACGAATCCGAGTGGCAGACATTCCGCAATAACAAGAACAATGAAGCCTTCCTTGACCGTGTGTACATTGTAAAAGTCCCTTACTGTCTGCGCGTTTCTGAAGAAGTTAAGATCTACAAGAAACTGCTTGAGCACAGTGAACTGTCGAACGCACCATGTTCGCCAAGCACACTCGACCTGCTATCGCAATTCAGCATCCTATCGAGACTGAAAGAGCCTGAGAACTCGTCTCTGTTCTCGAAAATGCGCGTTTACGATGGTGAAACCCTTAAAGACACCGATCCAAAAGCGAAAAGTTATCAAGAGTACCGCGACTACGCAGGTGTAGACGAAGGTATGTCTGGTCTATCGACTCGTTTCGCCTTTAAGATCCTATCTCGCGTGTTCAACTTCGACCAAGCCGAAGTGGCCGCGAACCCCGTTCATCTGTTCTACGTCATTGAACAACAAATTGAACGTGAGCAATTCCCTCAAGAAACCGCCGAGAAATACCTTGAGTTCTTGAAAGGATATCTAGTGCCACGCTACGTAGAGTTCATCGGCAAAGAAATTCAAACCGCTTACCTAGAGTCTTACTCTGAGTACGGTCAGAACATCTTCGACCGCTATGTAACCTACGCAGACTTCTGGATCCAAGACCAAGAGTACCGCGACCCAGAAACAGGTCAGCTATTCGACCGCGCTTCTCTAAATGGTGAGCTAGAGAAAATCGAAAAAACAGCCGGTATCAGTAACCCTAAAGACTTCCGAAATGAGATTGTGAACTTTGTGCTTCGTGCCAAGGCGAACAATAACGGTCAAAACCCAGTTTGGACCAGCTACGAGAAACTGCGCACTGTGATTGAGAAGAAAATGTTCTCCAACACAGAAGAGCTACTTCCTGTTATCTCGTTCAACGCTAAGACCTCTACGGATGATCAGAAAAAGCACGACGACTTCGTTGCTCGTATGATGGAAAAAGGCTACACCGAGAAACAAGTGAGACTGCTATCTGAGTGGTACCTAAGAGTTCGTAAATCCTCATAACTAAACGGTATAGAGCTGCTCATGTGGGCAGCTCGTACCAACCAATAACTCTTATACCCGTGTAAAAGTAGGATCGCGACATCAGCTGAGAGGGAGTTCTTATGGCACAATTTATCGATCGGAGGCTCAATGGCAAGAATAAGAGTGCTGTAAACAGACAGCGCTTCTTACGACGCCATAAAGAGCAAATCAAAGAATCTGTGGCCGATGCAGTCAACCGACGCTCAATCACCAACACTGAAACTGGTGAGGACGTCACTATTCCTCATAAAGACATCAAAGAACCAAGCTTTCACCAAGGTCAAGGTGGCGTAAGAGAACGCGTGCACCCTGGTAATGATCAATTCATCACCGGCGATAAAATCGAGCGCCCGAAAGGTGGTGGTCAAGGTGGTGGCTCAGGCCAAGGGGATGCTAGCCCAGATGGCGAAGGCCAAGATGAGTTTACTTTCCAAATATCAAAAGACGAGTACCTAGACATTCTGTTTGAAGATCTCGCCCTGCCTAACCTAGAGAAAAATCAGGTCAACAAAATCACCGAATGGAAAACGCACCGCTCTGGTTACCAAAGCGCGGGGATTCCATCCAACATCGCGATTGTTCGCTCACTGCAACAGTCACTTGCTCGCCGAACCGCAATGACGGCAGGTAGAAAGCGCGATTTAAAAACCCTAATGGACCAGCTCGATCAAGTTCAAATGACCGAGCCCGCTCAACCGTTTGAAGAAGCTCGAATCAAGGAAGAGATTGCCGAGCTACGTAAGAAAATCGATAGCGTGCCGTTCATCGATACCTTCGATTTACGTTACAAAAACTACGAGAAACGCCCTATTCCATCTAGCCAAGCGGTGATGTTCTGCTTGATGGATGTGTCTGGCTCGATGGACCAAGCCACTAAAGACATCGCAAAACGTTTCTATGTGCTGCTGTATCTATTCCTTAATCGCACCTACGAAAATGTCGATGTGGTGTTTATTCGTCACCATACTCAAGCCAAAGAAGTCGACGAGCACGAGTTTTTCTACTCGCAAGAGACCGGTGGCACCATTGTATCGAGCGCCTTAAAACTGATGAAAGAAATTGTTGCTGATCGTTACCCGGCTAATGAGTGGAATATCTACGCGGCACAAGCGTCTGATGGTGATAACTGGGCAGATGACTCGCCTCGCTGTAAAGAGTTACTGGTGAATACGCTTCTGCCGACTTGCCAATACTACTCGTACATCGAGATCACGCGTCGCTCACACCAAACGCTCTGGCACGAGTATGAGAAGTTAGAAGCGAGCTTCGACAACTTCGCCATGAAAAACATCAAAACAGTGGATGATATCTTCCCTGTGTTTAGAGAACTGTTCCAGAAAGAGACAGCGTAAGGGGGCTTGCCATGACAGCGAAATCAAACGTTGCAGAGAAAAAAGCTGCACCAAAGAACAACGACAAGATGCTGCCTGATGGTCCAGATTGGACGTTCAACCTCTTAGAGCGATACCACGTTGAAATTAAGCGTGTGGCGCAGCATTACCGACTAGACACTTACCCTAACCAAATCGAAGTGATCACTTCTGAACAGATGATGGATGCATACTCGAGTATCGGTATGCCTATTAATTACAACCACTGGTCATTTGGTAAGAAGTTCATTCAAACCGAACAGAACTACAAACATGGTCAAATGGGGCTCGCGTATGAAATCGTAATCAACTCGGACCCTTGTATTGCCTACCTAATGGAAGAGAATACCGTGACGATGCAAGCGCTGGTAATGGCACACGCTTGTTACGGCCATAACTCTTTCTTCAAGGGAAATTACCTGTTCCAAACATGGACAGATGCTAGCTCAATCATCGACTACTTGTTGTTTGCTAAAAAGTACATCAATGATTGTGAAGAGAAATACGGCGTTTCAGAAGTCGAACAACTGCTCGATTCTTGCCATGCTCTGATGAATTACGGCGTTGACAGATACAAACGCCCAGAGAAGATCTCCATCGCGGAGGAAACCGCTCGCCAAGAAGAACGTGAGGCTTACCTGCAATCTCAAGTCAACGAACTGTGGCGCACAGTGCCACAAAACCGCGACAAAGAGGAAGAGCAGAAGGTACGTTTCCCAAGTGAGCCACAAGAGAACATTCTTTACTTCATTGAGAAGAATGCGCCTTTACTGGAGCCTTGGCAGCGTGAATGTGTACGTATTGTTCGTAAGGTCAGCCAATACTTCTACCCTCAGAAACAGACTCAGGTAATGAATGAGGGCTGGGCAACCTTCTGGCACTACACCATTCTTAACCATCTATACGATGAAGGCCTAGTAAGTGATAAGTTCATCTTAGAGTTCCTACACAGCCATACTAGCGTAGTCGCTCAACCAGCCTATAACAGCCCTTATTTCAGCGGTATCAACCCATACGCGCTTGGCTTTGCGATGTTTAGAGACATCCGTCGTATCTGTGAAGAGCCAACCGATGAAGACAGAGAGTGGTTCCCGGAATTGGCAGGAACGGATTGGCTAGAGGCGGTGCACTTTGCGATGCACAACTTCAAAGATGAAAGCTTCATCAGCCAATACCTTTCTCCGAAGATCATTCGAGACTTTAAGCTGTTCGCAGTGCTCGATGACGATCGAAAAAACACCATTGAAGTGAGTGCGATTCATGATGACCCGGGCTACCGCCTGATCCGTGAAAAGCTCGCCGCGCAATACAACCTCAGCAACCTTGAACCCAACATTCAAGTGTTCAATGTAGATGTACGCGGCGATCGTTCAATGACATTGCAATATGTCCCTCATGACCGTATCCCTCTGGATAAAGGCTACGACGAAGTGATGAAGCACTTATATCGCTTATGGGGCTTCGATGTGATTTTAGAAGAGGTCAAAGATACAGGTCATCGAGAAATCCTAACCACTTGCCCGAAACGTAATGATTACGGAGCAAAAATCTAATACTCATCGCCGTTAATCAGTAATGGGTATAAGACTCCGCTCCCCCTACAACATAGTGGTCACCCGCTCGGAAGTGGAGCAACAAAAAAGCGCATAAGTCGTCGACTTATGCGCTTTCCTTTTAAGCTTCTTTTGGCTCTTGCTTCTTGAGCTCTAGCGTCTTAAACGAACACTATTAAACGATCGGCTTTTGACCGCGTTCAATCAGCTTCATCAGCACGCTGTCTGCAGATTTACCTGCCACACCTGCGAGCTTGTCCGATAGCTTTTTCTTCTGTACATAGTGAATCGCTAGCACTGTCTTGTCTTTGCATGCTTCAACGACTAGGTCATCAGAAGTGCGGATCTCATCCACTAGCCCAAGTTCATGAGCTTGCGTACCAAACCAGTGTTCGCCCGTCGCTACTTTATCAAGATCAAGTGCAGGGCGGTGGTCGCGAATGAAGTCTTTGAATAGACCATGTGTCTCTTCTAGCTCTTCTTTAAACTTCTCACGTGCTTTATCGCTGTTCTCACCAAACATAGTCAGTGTGCGTTTGTACTCACCTGCTGTTAGCTGCTCGAACTCAATATCATGTTTCTTAAGCAGTTTGTTAAAGTTTGGCAGTTGAGCAATCACACCAATAGAGCCAACGATAGCGAAAGGCGCTGACACAATTTTGTCTGCAATACATGCCATCATGTAGCCGCCGCTTGCCGCCACTTTGTCTACCGAGATAGTCAGAGGCAGACCTGCTGCTTTGATACGATCAAGTTGAGAAGACGCCAAACCGTAGCCGTGAACCATGCCACCGCCAGATTCAAGCTTAAGTAATACTTCATCGCCTTCACGAGCAACAGCCAAAACCGCCGTTACCTCTTCACGTAATGAAGCCACTTCTTTCGCATCAATGCTGCCGTTAAAATCAAGAACAAATAGATGTGGTTCACGCTTGCTATCAAGCTCGCCCTCTTTCGCTGCTTTTTTCACTTCTTTACCGCGTGATTTTACTTTCTCTTTTTCCGCTTTCTTTTCTGCTTTATCACGGGCTTTGATGAAAGCATCATCGTGTAGATGGTGCTCTAATTGTTCGATTGTCTGTTTATGGTGTTCAGATAGGTTCGTGATTTCCAGCTCACCTTTAATCGCGCTTGATTTTCCACCCACAGATTTAGCAATGACTAAAATTGCGATGATGGCGATTACAACGGTCGCAATCTTGGCTAAAAACAAGCCGTAGTCCAACAAAAATTCCAATGTCATATCCCCTAATGTATGAATTAGTGTATTGTAACCATCTTGTCACGATTACCAAGAATTTCTCATCATTCCTGCGGTTATCTGTGTGATTAAACATCAATGGAATGGCGAACATAATAAAAGAAAGAAGGATAAGCACAGTGGATTACCCAATCTCTACAGATGCCCTCAAAGATAAAGTAATTTTGGTTACTGGTGCTGGTGCCGGTATTGGACGCCAAGCAGCACTAAGCTTCGCTCAACATGGCGCGACAGTTATTCTGCTAGGCCGCAATGTTAAAAACCTTGAATTTATTTACGATGAAATCGAAAGTGCTGGTTACCCACAGCCTGCGATCATCCCACTGGATCTAAAAGGCGCGACAAAGCAGAACTACATTGATATGGCTGAAACCATTGAGTCACAGTTCGGTCGTTTAGACGGTCTACTTCATAACGCTGGCGTTCTCGGAACTCTGAGCCCGTTTGAGCAGATTGATGAAGAGACTTTTGATGATGTTATGCAGATCAATGTGAAGTCTGAGTTCTTGATGACTCAAGCACTTCTGCCTGCTCTTAAGAAAGCGGAAGCAGGTCGTATCGTATTTACGTCTTCTACCGTTGGCCATTCTGGCCGCGCATTCTGGGGCACTTACGCGATCTCTAAGTTTGCTACCGAAGGTATGATGCAAATCTTAGCGGATGAGCTTGAAGACACCAACATCCGTGTTAATGCGATCAACCCGGGCGGCACTCAAACTCGAATGCGCGCAAAAGCATACCCAGGTGAAGATGCAAACAAGCTAAAAACGCCACTGGATATCATCCCACTGTACTTACACTTAATGAACCCAAGTGTGACAGATATTAATGGCCAATGTATCGATGCTCAACCTAAGTAGTTGATATTATAATCAATCGTAAAAAGTCGCTTTAATAGTGGCTTTTTTTGTATCTAAATCAAGTATCTAACACTTACTTCTACTAATTTTCGTCATTTTGCTTTGCATCTTTTTCACGATTAAATATACTGTATAAATATACAGGTATTTAATTATGCATGAACTCATAAAAAACTTACAAGACCGCCAGCTAATCTGGAAAGGGCTACAATCAACAACGCTAGGAAGTACCACTTCAACAGGCTATCCGCAATTGGATAAACAGCTTGATGGTGGCTTTCCGACGCACGGCGTTATTGAAGTTGAATCACAACAAGGGATCGGCGAACTTCGCCTGCTTACACCCTATTTAGCCCAGCAAAACTCACAGAAACTGGCCATATTCATTAACCCGCCAGGGAAGATCTGTGCCGAGTTTTTTAGTAGCCAAGGAGTCGAACTTGATAACATCTTGGTGATCGAGCCTCAACGCGATCTCGATGCATTATGGGCTGCTGAGCAATGCCTCAAGAGTGGTGCTTGCCATTCTGTATTGTTATGGGGAGCCGATCTCGAAATCCACCAAACCAAACGCTTACAAACAGCAAGTGAAACCGGTAAATGCCTGCAGTTTCATTTTAAAGCCACCAGCCATAATCAATTATCCCTACCCGTTTCTTTAAGCATGAAGCTCTCTTCTCATGCTCAGGGGTTAAAGGTTGAGGTAACAAAAAGAAAAGGCAGCTGGTCGTATGGCAGCTTTATCCTCGACATGACTCACCATTGGCCGTTACTGACAGAGAAAGTCATCAGCATCGACAGTTCACACCGTGCCTTGTCTGCTAATACTGTGCTGGCTTTTCCTATTGCGAAACAAGGCTAGCGTATGCTGTGGCTGTATCTGCACTTTCCATCTCTGCAATTGGATACCTTGTTTAACTCAAGTGAATCGAGCTCAAAGGAAGAATCACACGAGCAACCTATTATCATCGTGGATGAAAAAGATCATCGTGTACTGCAAGCTAATCAAGTCGCGCTGGAATCAGGCATCACACTGGGTATGGGGCTAGGGTCAGCGGCGGCGCTTTGCCATCACTTACACGTTCACCCATACAGCATTGAGCTTGAGAAAAACAAACTGAAAGAGATAGCTCAATGGGCGTACCTGGTGACTTCCGACATGACTCTGTTGCCACCCAATGGCTTGTTGATTAAAGCTTCTAACATGCTATCGCTTTACGATGGGCTGGATAACTACTGGCATGAACTCAAAAGCCATATTGAAGCTCTCAACATTAAGTTCAGTTTTGCCACGGGCTACTCACCGCTCTCTGCGATCCTTCTGGGCAAACAAGCGATCAATCAAGTAACGAACAATGTTCAACAGATGAAGGCTTGGGTTAACCAACAAGCATTGAGTTCTAGTGAGCTACCACCTAAGCAAGTTGAGCGATTAAATCGTGTCGGTATTAATATCGTTGAAGAGCTATTGAAGCTGCCTTTGCAAGAAGTCGCACGTCGCTTTGATATCGACTTGGTCAATTATGTTGGTCGCCTCAACGGGCAGTTCAAGCACCCTATTGATTTCTATCATCCACCAGAAAGCTTCCAGCAATATCTGGAGCTGTTGTTTGATATAGAGAACATTTTATTTATCGAAAAGCCACTGCTGAAGTTGTTGAATCAACTGGAGTGCTTTTTGAAGCTACGTGACAGAGTCGCGTTTGAGCTAACACTGACTCTGCACCTTAGGGATAAAGACGACCACCATGTCTCTTTCTATTCAGCACAGGGCGACTACCTTGCTGAAAAGTGGGCTAACCTTACCCATCTCACCTTAGAGTCACTCAAGCTCACAGCCCCCGTTCAAGGGCTCACTCTCTCGTTAGCTCGTCATGGTGAACCACAAACGGCCTACCATGATCTTTTTGATGGCAATACCGGAACGCTTGCTGCGCTAGATCTACTGTCACTGTTACAGGCAAAGCTCGGACAGGCATGTATTCAAACACCGAAAATACAGCAGGATCCTAGGCCAGAAAAAGCCAATCGCTATTCGCTTCCAACCCTGAATAAAAACGTAGCAAAGAAACAAGCCACCGTTGAGGTTGTGGGACAAACAGAGCCAACTATCAATATAAGCCAACAGCGACTCAGGCCCAGTATTTTGCTGCAGGAGCCCGAAGCCTTAACCGAGAACGTCACCTTATCTCAGGGCCCTGAACGTATTGTTTCTGGATGGTGGGATGGCGAGAAAATCATTCGTGACTACTTTATTGCTCACAGTGAAAACGGTAGATGGTTATGGGTCTTTAGAACACCCGATAAGCAGTGGTTCTTACACGGCTTATTCAGCTAATCAACACTTACTCAGCTAACCAATAAAGAGTTGAATCGCCAACCTGCACCATTGACTCAATTTAAAAGCCCCTTTTTCAATCATGTTTACTCGCAATGATTAAGTGAGATTACGTTATGTCTCAGCAATACTCAGAGCTTTTCTGCCAAAGTAATTACTCCTTTCTTGAGGGAGCTTCACACGCGGAAGAGCTAGTGTTACAGGCCGATTTTTTACGTTACAAAGCACTCGCGATCACTGATGAGTGCTCGGTCGCGGGTATCGTTAAGGTTCACTCTGCAATCAAGCAACATGAACTGTCGCTCAAACAGATTGTCGGAAGCATGTTTTGGCTAAATGAAGAGTGCCAAATGGTTTTGCTGTGCCCAAATAGAAAGGCCTATGCCGAACTGTGCCGTATTATTACTAACGCGAGACGTCGTAGCAGCAAAGGACATTATCAGCTCTCTGAGTGGGATATCATGTCGGCTAAGCACTGCTTTATTCTATGGCTTCCTCAACAGAAAACTGAAGACACCCATTGGGGACAGTGGCTTTCACAACATCACTCAGGTCGATTGTGGATTGGCTTGCAACGACACCTAAAACAGACCGATCAGCAGTACATCGATTACTGTGTGGAGCTGTCACATCATCATCACCTACCAATGACAGCTTGTGGCGGCGTGTTGATGCACAATGCTAATCGCTTGCCCTTACAGCACTCACTCACTGCGATTAAATACCAAAAGCCCATTACCGAAGTAGGCACTCATCTATTGGCGAATGCCGAACGCTGTTTGCGAAGCATCAATAAGCTCTCTCATATCTTTAAAACAGAGTGGCTAGAAGAGAGCAATCGCATCGCTGAGCTGTGTGACTTTGATTTGGATAGCTTGCGATACGAATACCCAAGTGAGCTGATACCTCAAGGTGAAACTCCCATGAGTTATCTGCGCATGTTGGTCGAGAAAGGCAAACAAGCTCGCTTCCCACAAGGTGTCCCTAGTGACATTCAACAGATCATCGATAAAGAGCTAGGACTCATTGACGAGCTCGATTACCCTTTCTTCTTCCTGACGATCCATGACATCGTCATGTTTGCTAAAAGCCAAGGCATTCTTTATCAAGGTCGAGGTTCAGCGGCCAATTCCGTGGTTTGTTACTGCCTAGAGATCACCTCTGTCGACCCAAGGCAGATCTCAGTACTGTTCGAACGCTTCATCAGTAAAGAGCGTGATGAGCCGCCCGATATTGATGTCGACTTTGATCATGAACGCCGCGAAGAAATCATCCAGTACATCTATCAAAAATACGGTAGAGAACGTGCTGCGCTTGCTGCTACGGTCATTTCTTATCGCTTCAAAAGTGCAGTAAGGGATGTAGGTAAAGCACTGGGGCTACAGGAGACCCAGCTTGATTACTTCATTAAGAACACCAACCGCAGAGATAAAAGCCTAGGTTGGCAAGCTCAACTCACTCTATTAGGGCTGCAACCTGACTCTTTAAAAGGTCAGCAGTTTATCCATTTAGTTAATGAAATCATCGGCTTCCCACGTCACCTGTCTCAGCATGTGGGCGGCTTTGTGATCTCTTCAGGCCCCTTGTATGAATTGGTTCCAGTCGAGAACGCGGCAATGCACGATCGCACAATTATTCAATGGGATAAGGATGATCTTGAAACTCTGGGACTGCTTAAGGTTGATGTGCTCGCACTCGGTATGCTGTCTGCCATTCGAAAATGCTTCGACCTGATCAAGCGTATTCATGGTCGTTCATTAACGATCGCAGAGATCACTCGCCTTAAAGATGATCCTCAGGTTTACGGCATGATTCAGCGAGCAGACACCGTTGGCATATTTCAAATTGAGTCACGAGCACAAATGAGCATGCTGCCAAGGCTCAAGCCAAGGACCTACTACGACTTAGTAATTCAAATCGCTATCGTGCGTCCAGGTCCAATTCAAGGTGACATGGTGCACCCTTATCTCAAGCGCCGTGATGGTATTGAGCCAATCAGCTATCCCTCGAAAGAGGTTGAATCCGTTCTATCGCGCACTATGGGTGTGCCTATATTCCAAGAGCAAGTGATAAAGCTCGCTATGGTCGCTGCAGGGTTTACAGGTGGTGAGGCGGATCAGCTCAGACGTGCGATGGCCGCTTGGAAGAAAAACGGCAACGTATTTAAATTTAAAACCAAACTCATTGAAGGCATGCAAAAGCGAGGCTATGACACTGAATTTGCGGAGCAAATCTTTAAACAGATATGTGGCTTTGGTGAGTACGGCTTCCCGGAAAGTCATTCCGCTTCGTTTGCAGTACTCGCGTATTGTTCAGCTTGGTTAAAATGCTATTACCCTGAGTGCTTCTACGCCTCCTTACTGAATAGCCAACCTATGGGGTTCTACAGCCCATCGCAATTGGTACAAGATGCTCAGCGACACAATGTGGCGATACTCCCAGTATGCGTGAATGCCTCTCAAGACAACCACACCGTTGTCTCTCAACAAAATGGTTTAGCGATACGTTTAGGGATGAGACAAATAAAAGGCTTGAGTGAACATGGTATCCAGAGTGTGTTAGCTAACCGGCCGAGCTCGGGTTATCGCCACCCTAGCCAGGTAAAACAGTTATCAATCAACAAGAAAGACATTGAGCTACTTGCCTCAGCAAATGCGCTTCACAACGTTTCAGGTGACCGCTTTCAAACTCGCTGGGCGATTATGGACTCGGCCTCTGATCTACCCTTGTTTAGTCAAATCGATGACAGCTTTGAAAAAGGTAATGACGAACAAAGATTGCAACAACCCAGTGAGATGCAGGATTTACTTGAGGACTTCACCAGTGTTGGGATCTCTTTGAATAAGCACCCCATCACGTTACTGGAAGAAGCTAACCGACTAGGTCGATTCACTCATATGAAAGACTTAAAACAACAACGACACAAATCCATGGTCACCGTTGTTGGGCTTGTAACGGGTAAGCAATCCCCCGGAACCGCAGCAGGCGTCACCTTTGTCACACTGGAAGATAATACGGGCAATATTAATGTGGTGGTATGGGGAGCAACGGCGCGCGCTCAACAGCAAGCGTATCTCACAGCCAAGGCGTTAAAGGTGCAAGGCATCCTAGAAAAAGAAGGTGAAGTGGTACATGTGATTGCAGGTAAGCTTATCGATATTACCGATGAGATTGTTGGCTTAAAAACCAAATCGCGAGACTTTCACTAACAACTAAAATTACTGTTTTATATCGGTAAATAAAACGAAAAAGGGAAGCGCCTGCTTCCCTTTATTTCAAATTGTTGAGTTATACCTCAACGTCAGCTTCCGTACGTCTTTTCTTAAATTCCCTATATAGTAATAAGCTTAAAGTCATAACAACTTTAGACGTCAACCATATCATTAAGAGGAACTACCTTAAATTGTGCGTGAAAAGTTACGTGAGTAGTTGAGCATATTTTGTGACGATTAATATGCTGCATCGATAATAGCAAACGTTTTCCATAAGGTCACTCAAAACAAACCACCTGTCGGTATAATTTACAAAATCTGTCGCATACGCTCCTGCGTTACCTCAACCAACAAGTCCGGTTGGAACTTAGAAATGAAGCGGTTACACCCTACTTTCTCGACCATTGCTTCATTAAAACTTCCACTTAATGAAGTATTTAGCGTAATAAACAAGTCATGCATTCTTGGGTCAGTTCGTACTTCGTGTGTCAGCTTATAACCGTCCATTTCAGGCATTTCGGCGTCGGTGATCATCAACAGAATTTCTTGATTGATGTCTTTCCCTTCGTCACACCAACCCTTGAGTAAGTTCAGAGCTTCTAAGCCATCGCAACACTCAATGATGTTTAATCCAAGCTGCGACAAAGTGCCTTTAATCTGGTTACGTGCCGTTGAAGAGTCATCAACGATAAGTACGTTTCGGCCAATCATCTCTTGAGCTAACTGCTCATCTAACACACCTTCAGAGATCGACACATCGTAATCGATGATCTCAGCTAGCACCTTTTCAACATCGATGATCTCAACGATTTTGTGCTGATCTTCTTCTTGAATATGCGTGATAGCGGTTAGGTAGTTTGCACGACCTGTTGTCTTTGGTGGCGGCTGGATTTCAGTCCATGTTGTATTAACGATATTACGCACCTGTCCAACCAAGAAACCTTGTACAGTTCGGTTGTACTCCGTAATGATCAAGTTACTTTCTTGAGACTCTGCACGTGACGGCGGAAAGCCAATCGCACTTCGCAGATCAATCACAGGTACTGATTCACCACGTAAAGAAGCCACCCCTGTAATATGGTGGTGGGAGCCTGGTAAGCGAGTAAGTACCGGCACTTTTAGCACTTCTTTAACTTTAAATACGTTAATCGCAAATAATTGGCGACTATTTAAGCTGAATAACAAGAGTTCCAGACGGTTTTCACCAACCAGTTTCGTTCTCTGATCAACCGAATTTAAAACGCCAGACATACAACACCTTAGTGACAAATAATAACTGTGGCTACAATAGCCTACTTCAATGGGTTAAAGCAAAGCGCTAATGCACAGAATGCTTAAACTAAGTACAACAAATGTTGTTATACGAAGCTTAAGTACATGGAAAGGATCGGGGAAGGCTAAAAGAAGAGAAAAGAGTTAACCTTCAATAACTTTCATTAGCAACTGACCGTCGTAGAGAGCCTGCTTAATAAGTGCAGCACCTGGCATGGTTGCTTGCTTGTAGAATCGAGATTCCACCAGCTCTAAATCTTGATGGTAAACCGATAAGCTCTGCTCTTCGATACACTTTTGAATCGCCGGGTACAGAACGCTCTTAGCTTGGTTGATAACACCACCGACTAAGATTTTCTCTGGGTTAAACAGGTTAATCACAATGGCAATCGCTGAACCTAAGTAACGGCCTAACTGCTCAATCACTTCGACAGCCAGTGGGTCACCATCAGCCGCAGCAGCACAGATTTGTTCAATCGTGACATCTTCAAAAACGGTAAGCGTGGATTCTTCACCATTGGCTAGGCGCTCTTTCACTTGTTCACGAATCGCCTGTGAACTCGCGACCGTTTCTAAACAGCCTCGATTACCACAATGGCAAAGTTTGCCTTCCTTATCGATCTGGATATGACCCAATTCACCGATGTTACCGTGACGACCTTGCAGAACTCGGCCATCAAGAATAATCCCGGCACCTAAACCGTGGTGAATAGAGATTAAGACAGAGTTGTCATTATCTTGAGAATTACCAAACAACTTCTCAGCCAACGCCCACGCGCGAGTATCATTGGCAATAAAAACCGGCAAGCCCGTTTCTTTGTAGATCTCAGGACCCAAAGCTAAGTTTTCGACATTGTAATGCGGCATTTGCAACACAATACCCTGCTCTGAATTCACAAGGCCTGGAAGCGTGACCGCGATACTGGTTACCCTGTCGAGCTGCTCAGCATAAGTTTGAAAGAATTCGTCGATTTCATGAAGAAGACGCGCAAGTACATCATCTTGGTCGCGTTCGTGAATGTCGATCTTCGTATCGATAAGCACATCGCCGCCCAGTTCATGAAGCGCGATAGTAAGATACCCGCGTCCAAGACGCATCGACAAGAATTGCCAACCTTCATTGTTGGTTTGCAAACCAACAGCAGGACGTCCGCGAGTCGTAGCTTCTTGAACCGTCGTCTCGTGGATAAGGTGAGCTTCCATGAGTTCACGGGTTATTTTGGTAATACTCGCCGGAGCCAACTCACTTTGTTTGGACAGATCGATACGAGAAATAGGACCTTTAAGGTCAATTAGTTTATATACACGACCAGCATTGACCTGTTTGATATGATCAATATGGCCCGGTTGAGCCATGTACATTTTACGCTCCAGAAATCATCAACGG
Source organism: Vibrio sp. 99K-1 (assembly GCF_013114585.1). NCBI lineage: Bacteria > Pseudomonadati > Pseudomonadota > Gammaproteobacteria > Vibrionales > Vibrionaceae > Vibrio > Vibrio sp. 99K-1. The sequence continues at coordinate 78,164 of NZ_VTXF01000011.1, read as the reverse complement.
GATAATTTTTTTACTTTGCGAAGTAATTGTGAAGTCACTTGGTATATCGCCGTGACCAGTATCACGTATATACATGAATCTTTGTGTATCGAGTCAAATAGTTCGAGGAAAATTAACACTCACATCGATAATTTACGACTTAATTTTTAGAATAAAACATCGCGTTTGAGTCCTGAATTCAATAATTAAAGGCAAATCAAGAAATATCCTCCTAGCTCCCAATAAATTATCAATTAATGCATATACTTAATTCAGTCTTTTAAAAAGATTACTGGCCTCACTCTAGGAGTATTCATGACAGCTGAATTAAGAAAAACGAAAATCGTCACAACGCTAGGCCCTTCTACCGATAAAGGTAACGTGCTTGAAGAGATCATCAAAGCCGGTGCCAATATTGTTCGTATGAACTTCTCCCACGGCAGCAGCGACGACCATATACAACGTGCAGAAAAAGTCAGAGCAATCGCAAAAAAACTGGGGACACAAATCGCTATCCTCGGCGACCTTCAAGGTCCCAAGATTCGTGTGTCGACATTCAGAGATGGAAAAATTCAACTTGCTGTTGGTGATGAATTCACCCTCGACAGCAGCCTAGGTTTAGGCGAAGGCAATCAAGAAGCCGTTGGCCTCGACTACAAAGAGCTGCCGAATGATGTCTCAGCCGGCGACATTCTGTTACTTGATGATGGACGTGTGCAACTCAAAGTCACCAAGGTCGAAGGTTGCCGCGTTCATACCGAAGTCATCATTGGCGGTCCGCTATCCAACAACAAGGGCATCAACAAAAAAGGCGGTGGGCTTTCTGCAGAAGCGCTAACCGACAAAGACAAACGAGACATCGTCACCGCCGCCCAAATCCAAGTCGATTACCTCGCTGTCTCTTTCCCTCGTAACGGCGAAGACATGCACTACGCTCGCCAACTTGCGCGTGAAGCAGGCTTAGAAGCTCACCTAGTCGCCAAAGTAGAGCGAGCAGAGACGGTATCGACCGTTGAGAACATGGATGACATCATAATGGCTTCAGATGTGGTCATGGTGGCTCGTGGTGACCTCGGAGTAGAAATTGGAGACCCAGAGTTGGTCGGTGTACAAAAACAGCTTATACGCCGCGCTAGAGCCCTTAATCGCACTATCATCACTGCAACTCAGATGATGGAATCAATGATCTCCGCTCCAATGCCTACCCGTGCTGAAGTAATGGATGTCGCGAACGCTGTGCTTGATGGTACTGATGCGGTAATGCTGTCAGGTGAAACCGCTGCCGGGCAATACCCAGTAGAGACGGTAAAATCGATGGCTGAAGTGTGTGTGGGCGCCGAGAAGATGGCAAATGTCAATCAGTCCAACTACCGAATTGACCGCACTTTCGTGACAGCAGAAGAAACAGTATCAATGGCAACCATCTACTCTGCCAACCACATGGAAGGCATTAAAGGTGTAGTCACGCTGACTGAGTCTGGGCGCACTGCTTTGATGATGTCTCGCTTAAGTGCTGACATGCCTATCTACGCTTTGTCTCGTAACGAAGGAACGCTAAACCGTTGTACCTTGTATCGAGGCGTAACCCCTATCTACTTTGAGACAGAAGCCAAAGACAGCTTTGACATTGCACTATCGACACTTGCTTGCCTAAAAGAGAAAGGACACCTCAAGTTTGGTGATCTCGTGATCATTACCCAAGGCGATATCATGGACGTGGCTGGCTCAACCAACTGTATGAGAATCCTACCTGTCACCTAGCTAAAAGCAGATGAAGCAAAAAAACAGCGACAACATGAGATAAAAGTAAAAGGGTTATCGAACTAAGTTCAATAACCCTTTTTTCATTTCAGTATGTTATCTCAACAAAGCTAGCTATAGCATTCCGCCCGTATTATTTATCAATAACAATACTTGCCAATTGCGGCATATGGGAACTGCGAGCGTTTTCTGTTGTGGTATAAGTTTCAACGAATCGATAGCCGGCTTCTAAACCCAATTCGTAATCATGGAGCAAATCTTCTTTGTCACTCATTAAAGAGCTCGATTTTAACGGTCTACTTGGCGCGATCTGCACCACAAAGGCATCATCCGGAGGAGAATTCAAAAAGTCTTGAGTCAACGAGTAAGTTTGGTAGTGCACCATCAACATGTCAGCCAACCCAGAATCAAACTTATCACCAATTAAATGGCTTAATCGATAAATATCATCAGCACCAAACAACCATCGACCGCCATTAAGTAAATCTAAATGCCCACGGTCACGCTTCTGTTCTTTAGAGCGTAGGATCTGCTGCTGGAAGAAAGAGGTCCAGTCCGTCTTCCATTGATCCACTTTTTGTTGCCAATGGCCTTGAACACTATCGAACGATTCTCGGAACCACTCCAGCTCCTCGGCAGTTACCGGTTTAGGTGCTTGAATTTTCTGTTGCTGCTGCGGAGCTTGAACTAGCGGTCTCCCCTCTTCATCCGTTACAGGTTCTGTACGAATCACAACAATTGAACGAGCCTGCCTACGCCACGCCTCTTGAACGGGAATAGAGGCAGACACGCCGCCATCCACATAAGCACTATCACCAATCAAGATCTCATCATTGTACAAACGAGGAATGGCACAAGTTGCTATCATCACCTTATACCAATCGTCTCCCAACAGAGGGAAGTAGTGATCTCGTAAATCTTTAGAACCCGTTACCGCCGCATAGAAGTGCCGCTCACCTAAGGTTTGTCGACCTAAATCAAGGTCGAGCTTGTAGGGATAAGCCATGATTTGCTCTAAGGCCCACTCAAGCCCTAAATTCTTCCTGTGCCGTATGTAAGAGAACAGATTGAAGAACTCTGGAGAGGTGGTCAGGTCAAGGACAAAAGAGCGCCCTAAGCCTTTATCACGGCACAAATAGGCACATAAGTTAAGCGCACCTGCCGAGGTACCGAAAAATTCATCGAAGGGGTCAAAATTAGAGAGGAGAAAAGCGTCGAGAACGCCTGAGGTAAAAATACTTCTCTGTCCGCCCCCCTGAGCGACCAGTGCTGTTTTACCAGCAATAAACTTAGCGTAATAATCTAAGTCTATTGCGGTATCAATATTGGTTACGAACCCACTATTCATTATTTCCTGAGTATCAAAACTCAGCCTCGCAATAAATGGTATTAACTACCGATCGCAATAAAGCCAAATGAAAGAATGATTACGTAGATGAACGCTGTAATTTGTAGGGCATTTTTCAGATTATGTTCCATAGACACCTCTGGCTTATTATTAATTTGTTGAGTCACTATTTAAGTACTATCAGGTGTGTGAAGTATCTTCAAGAATCGTCGAAATTAGTCGCACGATATTGATGTAACCATCACAATTAGTAAGTGTATGGATAAGGATATACTCATGAATAACATAGCAAATATGATGACGTTGGTTGCACTTTTCTCGGTTTCGAGTGTTTATGCCTCACCGGAGATCATTATTACTCCAATGGTTGGTTATACCGCCGGAGGGAGTGTTGAAGATCAAGATGGTAAAAACTATGACATGAAAGGATCTGAAAATTACACCTTTGCCATTGAAACGCCGCTTGAGAAAGGACGTATTGGCTTCTTTTACTCGAATCAAAGCTCAGAGCTGGAAACGCTTAACCTAAGCTCTTCAATCCAATACCTGCACTTTCAAAGTAGTATTTACTACCCTGCATCTTCGGTTCTGTCAGGGTACCTAGGCTTAGGACTGGGCGCCTCTTATGTTGATGTGAACTGGGCGAAAGATAAATACGGTTTCTCGACGTCGATTTTTGGCGGTTTAGAATATAAGTTTAGTGACCGCTTAGCGCTCAATACCCAAGTTCGTTGGTTAGGTACCGTCGTAGATAACGACACAACCGGCGTATGCAACATTCCAAGCAATGGCCAAGACTGCATTATTCGCTTTGATACAGACTGGATGAACCAATTCCAAGCCAATGTTGGATTAAGTTTTACTTTCTAGATGACAATGCATACTACAGAAATGAAAAAGCCAGCTAATTTGCTGGCTTTTCGCTGTATCGTATTTTTCAGTTCAACTTTAGAACTTATAGGTCACACCCAGAGCACCGCCTAGTTGCAACTCAACACCTTTGTACATATCAAGTTCAGGGTGAACCTGTGCGTAAGCATTCCAACCTTCGTAGAAGTTCACTTTAACGCCTAGCGGTAAGCGTAAACCAAAGTCGTCATTCCATTCAGCCCAAGCACCCGCGCCGACGTACCAGCTCAACGGAGCTTCAGTCTCGAACTGACCTCGCTTCCAGATGTAATCAAATGCAGCGCCGTCATTACCAATAGTGACACGGTATTTCTGGTCAAACTCAACAACGGCACTCAGATCTTGGTCAACGGCTAGACCAACTTCTAACGCAGGAGCTTCAGAAGCGTGAGCTAACGAGGCAAGGCTGCCGCACATAAGGCCAATCAAGTAACGATGTTTCATAGCATTCTCAAACTGTTTCAAAAAACGGTAGGTTAATTAAATACCGACACCATTTGTCATCATAAGGTTAAAGATAGCAGGCCATCAAAGGTGATATCCATAGGAGAGTAATTTTAAATGAATGGTAAATAACTGAGAGACAAAAGAATAAGTTTGATGAAACATAGCTAAACAGTAGAAAACAAAAAAGGAGGCCTTTCGGCCTCCTTTCAATTTATTGAATCAGTGAATTAACCGTTGTTACGGATCCACTCATCCATGTCTGTTTTCAGGTTGTCAGATTTAGTACCGAAGATAGCTTGTACGCCACCCGCTACTACTACAACACCTGCAGCACCTAGTTTCTTCAGCTTGTCTTGGTCAACAACCGCTGTATCAGCAACTGCAACACGTAGACGAGTGATACAAGCGTCAAGACCAGTGATGTTAGCTTTACCGCCGAATGCAGCAACTAGCTCACCAGCAAGTTCAGAACCAGTCGCAACTGCTTCTTCTTCTGACTCGTCTTCACGACCAGGAGTTTTAAGGTCTAGAGCTTTAATCACAGTGCGGAATACAATGTAGTAGATTGCAGCGTAAGCAATACCACATACAACCATTAGACCCATCTTAGACGCGTTGCCAGATAGAACTAGGAAGTCGATTAGACCGTGTGAGAAAGATGTACCGTGTACAAAACCTAGAGTGTTCGCAAGAACGTAAGCAGAGCCAGCTAGTAGAGCGTGGATTGCGTACAGAACAGGAGCAACGAATAGGAATGAGAATTCAATTGGTTCAGTGATACCCGTTAGGAATGAAGTTAACGCAGCAGAAGCCATGATACCCATTACTTTAGCGCGGTTTTCAGGCTTAGCTGAGTGTGCAATTGCGATTGCAGCAGCAGGTAGACCGAACATCTTGAACATGTAACCACCAGCTAGCTGACCGAAGCCATTGCCCGCTGCACGAGATGCGTCATCAGCAACTAGGTAACAAGTAAGAACACCGTTTTGAGTTTCGCCAGCAGCGTTTACACAAGTACCAGCTTCGAAGAAGAAAGGTACGTTCCATACGTGGTGAAGACCAAATGGAATTAGAGAACGCTCAACGATACCGTAGATACCAAACGCCACTTGTGGGTTTTGGTGAGCAGCCCAATCAGAGAACGCAGAGATAGCGCCACCAACTGGAGGCCATACTACAGATAGTAGAATTGCTAGACCGATCGCAGAAAAACCTGTGATGATTGGCACAGCACGCTTACCAGCGAAGAAGCCAAGGTACTCAGGAAGTTGAATACGGAAGAAACGGTTGAATGCCCAAGCAGCAACACCACCGACTAGGATACCACCTAGTACACCAGTATCGATTTTATCAACGCCCATTACACCAGCCATTACGCCTAGTGTAGCAGTCATGATGCCGTAACCAACGATTGCAGCTAGACCAGCCACGCCATCGTTGTTAGTAAAGCCAAGTGCAACACCTACTGCGAACAGTAGTGCCATTTGACCGAATACTGAACCACCAGCTTGCTCCATAAGGTTTGAAACAATTTCTGGAATGAAAGGAAGATCTGCTGCACCGACACCTAGCAAAATACCCGCAACTGGTAAAACTGATACTGGAAGCATCAGAGACTTACCAACTTTTTGCAGGCTAGCAAAAAGGTTCTTAAACATGTTTATGCTCCTGATAAAGATAAAATAATTATATGGGTTCTAACGGCACACCCCCGTAGCCTATATGTTAGCACCCAGTGAAAATGTAACCATGTATTGCATTATATTTTCTGCCGCTAAATATATATTGATGCAGAACTAACTTTCTAGTGACTTACGAAATTTAGTTTCAAAACACGTCTTGGATCACATGTCAAATCTAGAAATGCAATGGTTTACAATAAAATAAACGATTGAAATTTAAGAGCATTTTTACAAGTCATTATTATTTTACTGGGTAAATAAAATAAGAGGGAATGTTATTTTTAGTAACAAAATTACAAATGTTATAATTCACGCTCTCAAGTTCAACATAATTCGTAAACATTAAAAAAAAACGTATTTTTGGTGATCAAAAACACAAAAAGGGAGCTTTCGCTCCCTTTTATTTGTTTAGTTAGTTTTTTATCGCAAAAAAAGTTTTTGGTAATTTTTGGTCGTTTGTTCAGCAACCTCTTTCATCGATACACCTTTTAATTGCGCGATGTAGGCCGCCACTTCCACAACATATGCAGGTTGATTCTGCTTTCCACGATATGGGATCGGTGCTAAGTATGGAGAATCCGTTTCAATCAGTAGCCTATCTAACGGCAGACTCTTAACGACCTCTTTAAGCTCTGTTGCCTGCTTAAAGGTCACAATACCTGAAATTGAGATATAAAAGCCCAGCTCCATGGCCGCTTCAGCAAATGCCTGATCTTCGGTAAAGCAGTGGATTACACCACCACACTTCTCTGCACCACCATCACGAAGAATAGCAAGTGTATCTTCACGCGCATTACGGGTATGTATGATCAAAGGCTTGTTCAGTTCAACCGCTAGTTCAACATGCTGTTTAAATCGCAGTTGCTGCAGTTCAGCCGTTTCAGGCTGGTAATGGTAATCAAGGCCAGTTTCACCGATGGCAACGACTTTAGAATTGCTCGCGTATTCACGCATTCTTTCTAAACTAAAGTCACTCTCAACATCAAGAGGGTGAACGCCACAAGACGCGTTAACGTTATCAAACGGTGCAATCATTTCGAGCATGTTTTCAAACGAATCTAGTGTCACACCTACAGAAAGTAGTTGGTCAACATTCGCTGCTTTTGCTTTGTTCACGACATCTTCTACACTGGTGTGTAAATCTTGGTAATCCAGCTTATCTAAATGACAGTGGGAATCTACGAACATGTTTCCTCGCAAGTGGCTATCAGCCAATTCATTATGAGTAGCTCCGTATTGAGCCCAGGGTGTTGCTTCAACTGCTCAGTCAATATCAACAGTTTATGTGCTGCAGTATAGGCGCTTTGATAAGACATCACCTCACGCAGCGCATTAGCGCTGGGAGTGATAGCCGTATTCGCTAAGCCAAAATGCAGCTTCTGTACGTCAGACAATAAGTGCCATAACCAACCCAATTGAATCAAAGGGTCTTTGCTAAGCTCTGTCGAGAACTTTAGCATGTCAGGTTGAGTGCCTTTGATGATATTAACGAAACCGTCGAACACTTTCTCGGAAGCGTCAATACCGCCCTCTTCAAACATCGCTTTCGCTTTCAACGGAGCATTGTCGTTAAGTGCCAAAATATACGCAGGAACGGCCTTACCCACTTCTCCATCTAGCCATGCTGAGCCCGCTTCCAATTGTGGGCTCACCACATTGAACTGCTGACAGCGACTGATGATGGTTGGCATTAATCGATTACTGTTACGAGTCGATAAAATGAAAATACACTGGCTTGATGGCTCTTCGAGAGTTTTCAAAAGAGCATTAGAAGCCGACTCGTTCATCGCTTCAGCAGGCTCAAGCAAGATAACGCGTAAACCGCCCAACTGGGATGACTCTTGAGCCCAGCGATTACTAGCACGAACTTGATCAACCGTGATCGATTTGCCTTCTTTCTCTGGCGAGATGACATGAAAATCGGGATGACTGCCCGACTTCATTAACTCACAGCTATGGCAAAAACCACACGCCTCACTTTCATAGTTTGTGCACATTAATGCATCGGTAAGTTGGCTAATGAGAGCGTCAACGCCCAACCCTTCCGGCGCATTAACAATCACCGAATTAGGAAAACGCTCAGCATCGAGGCTTTTTTTCCACTCACTCCAAACTGGTGTGAGCCAAGAATACACTTCCGCCATGACTACCTACTGTTGGTCTAGCCACGTACTAAGCGCTTGCTTAATATCCGCGGCTACTTGTTCTATCTCTTGCTCTGCATTGATCACAAGAACCGACTCATCTTGCGCAGCGATCTCAAGGTAACGTTCACGCGTGCGATCGAAGAAAGAGATATCCATCTTTTCAATTCTATCGAGCTCACCACGGCCACGTGCACGCTCAAGCCCTACTCTAGGGTCTAAGTCCAAGTATAGAGTTAGATCCGGCTTAAAATCGCCTAGTGTGGTTGCTTTCAATGATTCCATTGTCGTACGCGCGATCTGGCGACCACCACCTTGATACGCTTGAGAAGACATATCATGACGATCACCCAATACCCATTTACCGCTATCTAAAGCAGGCTTAATCACGTTTTCGACTAATTGAACACGTGCAGCGTACATCAGCAGTAACTCAGTCATGTCTTGAAGCTGTTCGCCTTCGTGCTCTTCTTTGACCAGTGAACGCATCTTTTCTGCCAGAACAGTACCGCCTGGTTCACGAGTGTTTACTAGCTCTTCAACACCAGAAGCTTTCAATGTCTCAACAATGGCATTGATAGCTGTACTTTTACCCGCACCTTCAAGGCCTTCAACCACGATAAATTTCGACTGATTCATAATTCGTTCTTTATTTGTTTTTTCTTAATTGTTTTAAGTAAGCTCGTACTGCACGGTTGTGCTCAGCCAAACTCTTTGAAAATACGTGCCCACCTGTGCCACTCGCGACAAAATAGAGGTAATTGCTCTTTTCTGGATTCAGAGCCGCATTAATTGACGCTCGACCTGCCATGGCAATCGGCGTTGGCGGCAGGCCACTCATAGTGTATGTGTTGTATGGCGTTGGGGTTCTTAAATCTTTCTTACGGATGTTGCCATCATAGCTATCGCCCATTCCGTAAATCACCGTCGGATCCGTTTGTAGACGCATACGCTTGTTTAAGCGGTTAACGAATACAGACGACACACGTTCACGCTCTGAAGCTACGGCCGTCTCTTTCTCAATAATAGAAGCCAGAATCAGAGCTTCATAAGGTGACTTAAGAGGCAGTTTATCCGCTCTGTTTTCCCATTCATCGTTCACCACGTTCATTAGGTCTCGATGGGCACGCTTCAACAAATCTAAATCGGTTGTGCCGTAGGTGTAGTGGTAGGTTTCCGCTAAGAACAAACCTTCTAGCTTCTCATTTTCAATGCCAAGCTTTTCAGCGATCTCTTTTTCAGACACACCATCTAACGTCTGTTGAATGAATTCATTGTCTTTTAGCTGCACGAGCCATTCGTAGAAACGACTGCCTTCAACAAAGGTGATGGTAAACTGGTGCTCTTTACCCTCTACAAGCACTTGCAGCGCTTGCTCAAGCGTTAACCCCGGCTCTAGCAGGAAAGTACCCGCTTTTACGTCAACAAGCTCAGGGTGAAGCTTACGGATTAATTTCTCATAAGGAGATGCCTCAAATAGGCCCTCATTGATTAACTGAGCCAGCACGCGGTTAAAGCTGCTGCCTGAAGCAACGGTAACTACCTGCGGCTTTTCTAATTGAATAACTTGTTTCAGGTTATCTTGTGCTTGGTTATACACATAGAACCCGGCAGCGCCCGCTGCAATGAGGCACAAGATAATAAAAATAAATAACTTTTTGATCACGAGTTTAGTTGTCCTTGAAGGCTACGAGTAACGGTTCCAATGTCGAATTGGGTTTCACTAATACGGGTAACAGGGGCAACCCCTAAAATGGAGTTGGTGATGAAAACCTCATCAGCTTGCATGAGTTGAGGTAAGCAATAGTCACCAATAGTAACGGAAAGTTCAGTTTGGTTCAGCGCAGTTAACACTTGCTTACGCATAACTCCCGCTACACCACTTTGGGTTAGCTGAGGCGTACAAATCACCTCACCTTGGCGCCAAAACAGATTGGCCATGGTGGTTTCAATCACATTGCCAGAGATATCAAGAACCAAACCGTCAACTTCACCAGCTTGATCCATCTCGTCTTTCATCAGTACCTGCTCAAGACGATTGTTATGCTTGTGACCAGCAAGCAATGGGCTCAGCCCTAAAGCTTGGCGACAAATCCCGAGTTCAACTCCGGTATCTTGCCATGCCTCATAATGGCTTGGGTAATCAAACGTACTAATGGTAATGGTTGGCTTAGCAATGTTCTTAGTGCTGTAGCCTCTGCCGCCAGCACCGCGGCTAACATGCAGCTTTATTCCGGCTTTTCTACTATTGAACTTATTTGCACTTTCGAGGTGGCAGTTTTGGATGTGTTGAATTGCGCTATTGAGCCAAACGTTAACCACATTCCAATCTAATGCAGAAATACGTAACGCTTTTAGACATTCATCGACACGCTGTTGATGGTCCTGAAAATGCTGGATCTGACCATTTTGGACAAGCATTGTCGTAAAACAGCCGTCTCCGTATTGAAACGAACGATCTAAGATGTCGATAGTTTGCTGGCTTTGTCCGTCAACCCAAAACATGTTTTTCCCCATAAAAAGAAACGGCTCAATGCTAAGCATCAAGCCGTTTAAAAACAAGTCTAATTATGACTATCTACGACGTTTAGGTCTTTTATAAGATGATTAAATCTTTTTGAAGATCAAACAGCCGTTTGTACCACCGAAACCGAAAGAGTTACATGCAGCATATTCCATGTTGCTAACTTTACGAGCAGTGTGAGGTACTAAGTCAATGTCTAAGCCTTCTTCAGGATCATCTAGGTTGATTGTTGGTGGAACAATTTGGTCAACCAGAGACATAGCCGTGATGATAGCTTCAGCAGAACCAGCGGCACCTAGAAGGTGACCTGTCATTGATTTCGTTGAAGAAACCAATACTTGCTTGCTGCCAGCTTCGCCAAGAGCACGTTTGATGCCCTTAACTTCTGCTACGTCGCCTGCAGGAGTCGATGTACCGTGTGCGTTAACATAACCGATTTGTTCACCAGTAATGCCAGCATCACGCATAGCCGCTTCCATTGCTAGTGCGCCACCAGAACCATCTTCACTTGGAGATGTCATGTGGTAAGCATCACCCGACATACCGAAGCCAACTAGCTCACAGTAAATCTTAGCGCCACGAGCTTTAGCGTGTTCGTACTCTTCTAGAACCATCATGCCAGCACCGTCACCAAGAACGAAGCCGTCACGGCCTTTGTCCCATGGACGAGAAGCTTTTTGAGGTTCGTCGTTGCGAGTAGATAGTGCTTTAGCTGCACCAAAACCACCCATACCTAGTGGTGTAGATGCTTTTTCAGCACCACCCGCTAGCATTGCGTCAGCATCGCCGTATGCAATCATACGTGCCGCGTGACCAATGTTATGTAGGCCAGTTGTACATGCAGTAGAAATAGCGATGTTAGGACCGCGTAGACCACGCATGATAGACATGTGACCAGCAATCATGTTCACGATCGTTGACGGAACAAAGAATGGGCTAATTTTACGAGGGCCTTTTTCAGTAAGCGCTTGGTGACCTGCTTCGATCAAACCAAGACCACCGATACCAGAACCGATAGCCACACCAATACGTGGTGCGTTCTCATCAGTAACAGTTAGACCAGAATCATCAAGTGCCTGAACACCTGCTGCGACGCCGTATTGGATGAATAGATCCATTTTACGAGCATCTTTTTTAGACATGTACTCTTCGCAGTTAAAGTCTTTAACTAGACCTGCAAAACGAGTTGAGAAATTGGTTGCATCAAAGTGCTCGATATTCACGATACCACTTTGACCAGCTAGCAGGGCTTTCCAAGAAGATTCTACAGTGTTGCCTACCGGTGACAACATACCCATGCCAGTGACAACTACACGACGCTTGGACACGATTTTACACTCCGGAGATTGAGGTGATTTAAGATGAGGATAGATGAGTTAGAGAAAACACAGGCGGTCGAGGTGACCGCCTGGGAGAGATTATTACTGAGCGCTAGTTACGTAATCGATAGCTGCTTGAACAGTAGTAATTTTCTCAGCTTCTTCATCTGGGATTTCAGTGTCGAATTCTTCTTCTAGAGCCATTACTAGCTCAACTGTGTCTAGAGAATCTGCACCTAGGTCATCAACGAAAGAAGCTTCGTTTTTAACTTCAGCTTCGTCTACACCTAGCTGTTCAACAATGATTTTCTTTACGCGTTCTTCGAGGTTGCTCATTTTTTCTTTTCCTTTACAGAGTTCGCTTTATGCGATGTTTTCCGTAGTTTATTCAATCTATTGAAAGTTGCAAGGTCAACTTTTCTGGTCAAACCACAATTTTCACGATTTTAACCGAAATTACGTATGATCTTGACTTAAATCATGCACAAATGTTGCACATAATTTAAACCATGTACATACCGCCATTGACGTGAAGTGTTTCACCTGTGATATAAGCTGCCGCAGGCGACGCCAAAAATACCACAGCTTCAGCGATTTCGCGAGGGTCACCTAGTCGACCTGCTGGTACATTCGCCAAAGTTGCTGCACGTTGGTCATCATTTAGCGCTTTAGTCATGTCAGTTTCGATGAAACCAGGAGCAACAGTGTTCACTGTAACGCCACGAGACGCAACTTCACGAGCCATTGATTTAGTAAAGCCAATTACGCCAGCTTTAGCTGCTGCGTAGTTTGCTTGACCAGCGTTACCCATAGTACCCACTACAGAACCAACGTTAACGATACGGCCTTCACGCTTCTTCATCATGCCACGCAATACAGCTTTAGACATGCGGAAGATAGGTGTTAGGTTAGTGTCGATGATGTCATTCCATTCGTCGTCTTTCATACGCATTAGTAGGTTGTCACGAGTGATACCTGCGTTGTTAACTAGAATGTCAATCGCACCGAATTCATCGTTGATGGTTTTCAGTGTAGCAGCAATTGAGTCAACATCAGTTACGTTAAGAGCAAGACCTTTACCGTTCTCACCAAGGTACTCACTGATTGCAGCAGCGCCGCCTTCAGATGTAGCAGTACCGATAACTTTAGCACCACGCTCAACTAAAAGTTCAGCGATTGCACGACCGATACCACGGCTTGCGCCTGTAACTAGTGCAACTTTGCCTTCTAAATTCATCATAACTTCTCTATTAAGTGGTTATTACTTAGCAGCTTCTAGTGATGCAGTGTCATTAACTGCAGCAGCTGTCATAGTTTTTACGATTCGTTTTGTTAGGCCAGTAAGAACTTTACCAGGACCTAATTCAAGTAGCTTCTCAACGCCTTGCTCGTTCATCGCTTGTACGCCTTCAGTCCAACGAACTGGGCTGTAAAGTTGACGAACAAGCGCATCTTTAATTTTTGCAGGGTCTGTTTCAGCAACAACATCAACGTTGTTGATAACAGGCAATGCTGGCGTGTTGAATTCTAGAGCTTCTAGAGCTACCGCTAGCTTGTCTGCTGCAGGTTTCATTAGCGCACAGTGAGACGGTACAGATACTGGTAGAGGAAGTGCACGCTTAGCGCCCGCTTCTTTACATAGTGCACCAGCACGCTCTACTGCCGCTTTGTTACCCGCGATAACAACTTGGCCTGGAGAGTTGAAGTTCACTGGAGAAACAACTTCACCCTGTGCCGCTTCTTCACACGCTTTAGCAATCGCTTCATCATCTAGACCGATGATTGCGTACATTGCACCAACGCCTGCAGGAACCGCTTCTTGCATTAGCTGGCCACGTAGTTCAACTAGCTTGATCGCTTCTTTAAAGTCGATAACGCCAGCACATACTAGTGCAGAATATTCACCTAAGCTGTGACCCGCTAAGTTTGCAGGTTGCTCTAGGCCAAGCTCTTGCCATACACGCCAAATTGCAACAGACGCTGTTAGTAGAGCCGGTTGAGTGCGGAAAGTTTCATTTAGATTTTCTACTGGGCCATCTTGAACTAATGCCCATAGATCGTAACCAAGTGCTTCTGAAGCTTCAGCAAATGTTTGTTTAACAACATCATACTGTTCGCCTAGGTCTGCAAGCATACCGATAGCTTGAGAGCCTTGGCCTGGGAATACGATAGCAAACTTGCTCATTGTAATTTTCCTTTAAGCAAAGCAAAAAATTGAATAAGGCACATAAGTTATGTGCCTTGTTTGTAGGTTTTCGCTTAGGGTTAGAATTTAACTAACGCAGAACCCCAAGTGAAGCCACCGCCAAATGCTTCCAATAGAAGCGTTTGACCGCGTTTAATTCGTCCGTCACGAACAGCCTCATCTAAGGCTGTTGGTACGGTAGCCGCTGACGTGTTGCCGTGCTTATCAAGGGTGATCACCACTTGATCAAGTGACATTGTCAGCTTTTTCGCCGTTGCTGAAATAATACGGTAGTTCGCTTGGTGTGGAACTAACCAATCAAGCTCTGACTTATCCATGTTATTTGCAGCTAATGTGTCTTTAACCAGCTTAGATAGCTGAGTTACCGCCACTTTGAATACTTCGTTGCCCGCCATGTGCAGCCATTTATCCGCATCACCGCCACGCTCTGGTACTTCAAGGCTTAGTAGCTCACCGTATTTACCATCAGAGTAAATGTGAGTCGACAAAATACCTGGCTCTTCGCTTGCGCCTACAACCACCGCGCCTGCTGCATCACCAAATAAGATGATCGTAGAGCGGTCAGTCGGATCACAGGTTTTTGACAGTGCATCGGCACCAATCACCAAAACGTTCTTACACATGCCTGATTTGATGTGCTGATCTGCAACAGACAAAGCATAGACAAAACCAGAACACGCTGCAGCCAAATCAAACGCAGGGCAGCCTTTAATACCAAGCTTACCTTGTACCTGACACGCCGAAGACGGGAATGTGTGGCTACTACTGGTGGTCGCAACGATGATTAAATCAATATCTTCTTTGTCGATACCCGCCATTTCAATGGCATTTTCAGCAGCGTAAAACGCCATATCTGCAACGGTTTCGTTCTCCGCTGAAATACGACGCTCTTTAATACCTGTTCTAGCAACGATCCACTCATCGCTAGTCTCTACCATTTTCTCTAAGTCTGCGTTAGTACGCACCTGAGATGGCAAGTAGCTGCCAGTACCTAAAATTTTGCTATACATGAAGACTAATAATGCCTCTCGAGTAAAACCGCTTCCAAACGATCGCTAATGCGGCTGGGGACTTGTCGTTTGACCTCGTGTACTGCCTCGCCAATCGCGTTGACAACTGCAGATACATCAGCACTTCCATGACTTTTAATGACAATGCCGCGCAATCCTAACAAACTTGCGCCGTTATACTGGTCGGGGTTCAAGGTTTTTAATTCAGTAAATAGCTCAGAAAACAACATTCTGGCTATCCAACCCTTTATAGTTGAAGCCATCATGCGCGTTTTTAGCTTATCAATAAAGAGCTGAGCCGTACCTTCGCACGTTTTTAAGCAGACATTGCCCACAAAACCATCACATACGACGACATCAGCAGCATCTTGAAGGAGTTGGTTACCTTCAATATAGCCTATGAAGTTCACAGACTGAGTATTCGACAACATTTCAGCGCATCGTTTTACAAGGTCATTACCTTTAATTTCTTCGGCACCGATATTCAAAATAGCGACACGTGGAGCGCGACCTAAATGTTGTTCCGCTAATGCACTGCCCATCACAGCAAATTGGAAAAGCGAATCTGCATCACTAGACACATTTGCCCCTAAATCAAGCATCCATGTACGATTCCCTGAAGCGGTAGGCAAAGCTGAAACCAATGCGGGCCTATCAATGCCAGGGAGGAGCTTAAGTCGAAAACGGGACAGAGCCATCAATGCGCCGGTGTTGCCACCACTCACACAAGCATCGGCTTGAGAGTCGGCGACCAGATCAATAGCAGCACGCATGGAGCTACCCTGACTGTTACGCAAGGCTAGTGAAGGTTTTTCAGAATTGGAAATAACTCGATCACAATGCTGAATACTCAAACGAGAGTCAGGCATTCGACCTAATGAAGATAATTGAGATGTGATCGCGTTTCGATCACCTATGAGAATGACTTTTAGCTCTGGGAAATACGACAGTGCCTGCACGGCGGCAGGCACTGTTACACGAGGACCGAAGTCCCCGCCCATTGCATCAAGCGCAACGGTTAGATTTTGCAAAGGTCAACCTTACTTGTTGATAACCTTTTTGCCGCGGTAGAAACCTTCCGCAGTCACGTTGTGACGTAGGTGAGTTTCACCTGAAGTTGCGTCTACAGAAAGTGCAGCTGTAGTTAGCGCATCGTGTGAACGACGCATGCCACGCATTGAACGTGATTTCTTGCTCTTTTGTACGGCCATTGACCCTACTCCTATGTAAATTCTTAAAGAAGCAGTTACTTCTTCAAGCTTTTTAAAACATCAAATGGATTCGGCTTCTTGTCTTCCTCAATTTCTTCAGGAAGTTCACCAAACACCAAGTTATTTGAGTTAACGCTACATTTCGCATTATCGTGCATTGCTATTTGCGGCAATCCAAGAATGAACTCGTCTTCAACTAGTTGAATCAGGTCTAACTCACCGTACTCGTTCAGATCTACCAAATCGTACTCTTCCGGTGCTTCCTCTTCACTTTTCTCATTATAATAAGGAGTATAAGTGAATTGGACATCGCACTCATGTGCGAAAACCTCATTACAACGCTGACACTCTAAATCGACTTCGACGTTAGCTTTACCAGAGATAACGACTAATCGTTGTTCATCAAGCCCAAATGACAATGAGACTTGCGCGTCACGTTTTACGCCTTCAGTTGCCTCAGCTAAACGCTTAAAAAGACTGGTTTGGATGATGCCATCTAAATCTAGTCGTTTCTGAGCCGTTCTTGCCGGATCAACTGTACGCGGTATTTTTACCTTTTGCATAGGGCGCGAATCTTATCTTCCAAATCGAGTTTAGTCAAAGGAAATGGCAAAAAAAGTACACTTTTTTACCTTTCCCATACAGAGCATTATGAATAGCGGGATAACTTCCTATATCCTACTGTAAATGCTTCTATGAATTGTAAATTAAAATGAAAAATTACCAACTAGTTTTAGCCTCTACCTCACCATTTAGGCAAGAGATCCTCAAAAAACTACAAATTAGCTTCATTACGGCAAAGCCTGATTGCGATGAAACACCGATTCCGGGGGAGACTCCACAACAGTTGGTAATGCGCCTTGCTGAAACCAAAGCTAAGTCTTGTTTCATTGATCAACCAAGCTTAGTGATTGGATCTGACCAAGTCTGCGTGATCGATGGCGAGATAATAGGTAAACCTCATACTCGTGAAAAAGCGATTGAGCAGTTATCTCGTCAAAGTGGCAAGAGCATCACTTTCTATACAGGAGTAACCGTATGGAACAGCGAAACCCAACAAGCTGACACGCGTCTCGATACCTTTATTGTTCACTTCCGTGACTTAACCGAGCAACAGATCATCTCTTACGTTGAAAAAGAAGAACCTTACTGGTGCGCTGGCAGCTTTAAGTGTGAAGGACTAGGTATCGCTTTGTTCAAAGAGATGGAAGGAAAAGATCCGAACACGCTTATTGGTCTACCGCTTATTGACCTAGTCGATATGTTGGATGCGCAAGGAATGAGTGTGCTTTAACTCGCGCTTACCATTCTTACAGAGATTCCCTACTCCTTCCTTCGTCAGTCTAGGGAATTCTCTTGAACTTTAAGGTGAACACGATATGAAGACCATAGTAGTACCACTCAACTTTTAAAAAGGTCACTGCTGTCTCATAAACACTGCGGAAGACAGTAACCCAAAAGTTGTTCGACCGAGGTAACACGTAAACACAAGGTACTATTTTACTCGAATAGCAAAAAGTATCGTCATCCCCAAGAGTGAGGGACGAGCGAGTTGGGGATCTCTTGTAACAAGCACAAACAAAAAAGGTTGACGAAATTCGTCAACCTTTCTCAATTATAGATACTGAAGAACAAATTTAGAGACACTCTATACCTTCGTATCTCGTATCTCGTATCTTCTTAAAGCTTACGTAAACCAGTCAGCGCTTTTTCTAATCGCGCTTCCATCGGAGCTGAGATATCCATCTTCTCTTCACTACCCGGATGCGTGAACTTGATGTTTGCAGCATGTAGGAACAAGCGATCCAACCCAACCTTTCCCGTGTAAGCATCAAAACGACGATCACCATATCGGTCATCCCATGCAATTGGGTGGCCCGTATATTGAGTGTGTACACGGATTTGGTGCGTACGACCGGTAATCGGGCTCGCTTGAATCAGTGTCGCATCTTTGAACTTCTCTAAAACCTTAAAACGAGTTTCAGAGGCTTTACCATTCGGGTTAACACGAACGATACTGTTTACTTCATTTTTCAGCAGAGGCGCGTTCACCACCTTACAGCTGTTCTTCCACTCGCCCATCACTAAAGCGAAGTAGTATTTTTGAACCGTTTTTTCACGGAATTGCGCTTGAAGATGTCTTAGCGCCGAGCGCTTCTTAGCAACAAGCAAGATGCCAGACGTATCTCTATCAATACGGTGCACTAGTTCAAGAAAGCGAGCTTCAGGACGAAGTGCACGCAATGCTTCAATTGCGCCAAACTTAAGTCCACTACCACCATGAACGGCAGTGCCCGATGGTTTATTTAGAATCAGCATGTGATCATCTTCATAAATGATGCACTGTTCCAATTCTGAAACCTTGTTGAGTTTCGTGCTTGGCACGTTCTCTTCAACTTTCTCTTCAATGGTAACTGGCGGGATACGAACTAAATCACCAGCTTTTAGTTTGTACTCAGCCTTGATGCGTTTTTTGTTTACGCGGACTTCGCCTTTACGCACGATTCGGTAAATCATGCTTTTCGGGATGTTTTTTAATTGGTTGCGTAAGAAGTTATCAATACGCTGACCAGCCATATCTTCGTCAATATCGACAAATTGGACTTGGGTTCTAATTTCGCTCATTGCGCTATTGTATCACTGTCACTTTTGATAATTGAGATTTTCTTAGGTCTATTCTGAACTAATTTACTCTTAATTCTTGATCATCTACCACCAAATGGTCGCTGAAGTTCTATATTTCTTTGATTCTTCGAACAAAAAAGCACCAAGATTCCTGCAAATTAAAATATCAATTGATAAATTATTTATAGACAGTGAGTTAGAGCTATCAAAACACAAACAAAAACTGTTTTTTTTACAGCATTCCGACAAAGCAGATTGCTGTGTTTACCGACCACTGCTATAGTTCACAGCTGCTATCAACGGTTTGACTAAAATTTAAACAGACAATCGTTCATAAGCAAGTAAATGAGTAGATAACTCAGATTAGACAGTGCTGCAATTGGCGTAAGACACAGTCAACTGAGTCCCCTTATCGCTCTACTCACGTACGCTCATGTTGAGTATTCACCGCCACATCGCGGATCATAGGCTAACTCCCTATGATGACTGACGTGCCCCAGAGCATCCCTCTCCAGCCGGGAGGCTGCACCGATAAAGCCATGGGATCTGGCACCATGAGAAACGAAATAAAGCGATAAGAACAATGATGAAAATAAGAAAAGACAACGAGTATTTCTAAATGAAAAGAATGTTAATTAACGCAACTCAAAAAGAAGAGTTGCGTGTCGCTTTGGTTGACGGCCAGCGACTATTCGATCTAGATATCGAAAGTCCAGGTCATGAGTCAAAGAAAGCGAATATCTACAAAGGACGTATTACCCGTATTGAACCAAGCCTAGAAGCGGCATTCGTTGATTACGGCGCAGAACGTCACGGTTTCCTCCCTCTTAAAGAAATTGCCCGCGAATACTTCCCTGAAGGTTATACATACCAAGGCCGTCCTAGCATTAAAGAAGTGCTAAAAGAAGGCCAAGAAGTAATCGTACAAGTAGAGAAAGAAGAACGTGGTAGCAAAGGTGCTGCACTGACAACTTTCATCTCTTTGGCAGGTAGTTACTTAGTTCTTATGCCAAACAACCCTCGTGCAGGCGGTATTTCTCGTCGTATCGAAGGTGATGAGCGCACCCAACTGAAAGCAGCATTGAGCACTCTTGAGCTTCCTCAAGGTATGGGCTTAATCGTGCGTACAGCGGGCGTTGGCAAAAGCGCAGAAGAGCTAGAGTGGGACCTAAATGTTCTATTGAATCACTGGGGCGCTATCAAGCAAGCTTCAGATTCAAATGCAGCTCCTTTCCTAATTCACCAAGAAAGTAACGTTATTGTTCGCGCAATTCGTGACTACCTACGTCGTGACATCGGCGAGATTCTAATCGACAGCAACACTATTTTTGAACGTGCTCAAGCGCACATTCAACTAATACGCCCAGATTTCATGAATCGCGTTAAGAAGTACGATGGTGAAGTGCCACTATTTAGTCACTACCAGATTGAAAGCCAGATCGAATCGGCTTTCCAACGTGAAGTTCGCCTTCCATCTGGTGGTTCTATCGTAATCGATCCAACAGAAGCGCTAACTTCTATCGATATCAACTCAGCTCGTGCAACAAAGGGCGGCGATATCGAAGAGACAGCACTTAACACTAACCTAGAAGCAGCCGATGAAATTGCACGTCAATTACGTCTACGTGACCTAGGTGGTCTTGTTGTTATCGACTTTATCGATATGACTCCGGTTCGCCACCAACGCGAAGTTGAAAGCCGCCTACGTGATGCCGTTCGTCTAGACCGTGCTCGTGTACAAATTGGCCGTATTTCTCGCTTTGGTCTTCTAGAGATGTCTCGTCAACGTTTGAGCCCATCACTAGCAGAAGCAAGCCACCACATTTGTCCTCGTTGTACAGGTACTGGTGTTGTTCGTGATAACGAATCTCTAGCACTGTCTGTTCTACGTTTGATTGAAGAAGAAGCTCTGAAAGACAACACAGCACAAGTACTTGCTGTTGTGCCTGTTCCTATCGCGTCTTACCTTCTGAACGAAAAACGTCGCTCAGTAAACCACATCGAGAAGAACCAAGAAGTTAAGATCACTGTTGTTCCTAACTCTGACATGGAAACACCGCACTTTGAGGTTATCCGTGTTCGTGAAGGCGAAGAGTTCGATCTACTTTCTTATCTACTTCCTAAGAAGCTAGATGCTCTGAAAGAAGCAGAAAGCAAAGAACCGGCAGAACAAGCAATTCGTCCTAAGAAGATCGAAGAGCCAGCTCTGAAAGGCTTCGCAGCTCCAGCTCAATCAGCACCGACTCCAGCGCCAGCACCAAAAGCGGCACAAGAGAAGAAAGCTGAGCCAGTAGCACAAGAATCAGGCCTAATTGGTCGCTTCTTTAAGGCTATCGGTAGTTTCCTATTTGGCTCTTCAACTCAAGAAGAGAAGCAAGAAGAGAAACAAACTGAAGAGAAGCCTAAAAACAACCGCAACGGAAACCGTCAACGCCGTGACCGTAACGATAACCGCCGCCGTAACCAACGTGGTGAGCGTGGTGACAACCGTAACGATAACCGTGACAACAAACGCCGTCGCAAGCCTGCACGTGATGAGAAGCCTGAAGAGCAGAAAGATGCAGCTCCACAGCAAAATCGTCAACCTCGTAAGCCTAAGCAAGATCGCCGCAACAAGCAGCGTGACGAGCAGAAGCAACGCGAAGAGCAAGCACCATCTAAATTAGCAGAAGAAGGCCTACAGCTAGCGGCAGACGCACAAGCTGGTAAGTCAGATGCGCCAAAGGCTAAGCCTGAAGCGAAAGCTGCTAAGATCAAAGAGCGTCGCCAACGTCGTAAGCTGAACAAGCAAGTTCGTGTTAAAGACCAGCAAGCTCAAGCAGACGCGGCTGAAAACTCAACTAAGGAACAAAAAGCACCATCTGTTTCTAAAGAGCAAGCAGCAGCGAAAAACAAATCAGTAGCGCAAGAGCAAAAAGTTGCAGAGCAAGTTGAAGCAACTCAAGCAAATGGCGAGCAATCTGAACAGGAAGAACCGAAACAACGTCGTAACCGTCGTTCTCCACGTCACCTACGTGCAAGTGGTCAACGTCGTCGTCGCGGTCGTGATCGTCGCCCTAACCCATTCCGCCTACGTAAAGGTGGTGTAGCTTCTCCAGAGATGGCTATGGGTAAAGTGATGCCTCGCTTCATTCCAAAACCTCATCACAAACAGGCAAAACCTGAAGTGGCTGAAGTAGCAGTTGAAACGCAAACAGTGGTTAATACTCAAGAGCAAAATGTCGCTCAAGAGGCAGCTCCACAAAGCAGCGTTGTAATGGCAGGCGGTTTTGCATGTCCTGAACTGGCAATGGGTAAAGTGATTATCCGCCGTGAAGAGACTGCAGTAACTCAGGCACCAGTTGCTGAAGCTCAAGTCACTGAAGCTCCTGCTGTTGTTGAAGAAGCTCCAGTGGTTGCCGAAGCGAAAGTTGAGGCACCTGTCGTTGAAACTCCAGTAGTTGAAGCACCAGTTGAGACTGTGAAAGCTGAGGAAGCAGTTACTGAAGCACCAGCAGTTGAAGCTGAAGCGGCTGTCGTTGAAGCACCGAAAGCTGAAGTGAAAGTTGAAGAAGCGCCTGTTGCAAAAGCAGAAACGCCAAAAGCAACAGTTGCGAAGAAGCAAGCGGGCTCACCAATGACTAAAGCTCCTGGTCCTCAAGAGATCAAAGAGATTGAAGTGGTTGCAGCACCGTTCCGCACTGAACGTTTTGTACCAAAAGGTGCAGGTAGTCAGGTAGCGTCAAACAAAGCTGGCGCAGGCATGACTAAGCCAAACTACTAGTGTTTACTACTGAGTAATCATTAGAAAATCGAATCAAAGGCTGCTTATTTAAGCAGCCTTTTTCTTATCTGCTAATCGAATAAAAATTAATAGATATATTACTCAAAATTGGGTTCTACCTTGAACTTAGTCACAATTTTGGGTAGCATTCGCGCACTTATCTTTTCGACACTTAGCTATTGCCGCTCTTTTTCATCACTGTTTAGCTACGCAATACACTCGTGTCGGTAAATCCATTTTAAGCATAGCTGAGCACACATGTTCGAATTCCCACAATTTTCTAAGCACTCTGTAAAGAATGACGTACTGTCAGGCCTTACCGTAGCACTTGCTCTGGTACCTGAAGCTGTAGCATTCGCCTTTGTTGCTGGCGTTGACCCAATGGTTGGTCTGTACGCAGCATTCATCGTAGGTCTTATCACTTCAATCTTCGGCGGCCGCCCAGGCATGATTTCTGGTGCGACTGGCGCAATGGCTGTTGTAATGGTAAGCCTAGTTGCAACTCATGGTGTTCAATACCTATTCGCGGCAATTATGCTAGCTGGCCTTCTGCAAATTGCAGCAGGTGTCTTCAAGCTAGGTAAATTTATCCGCATCGTTCCACACCCAGTAATGATTGGTTTCGTGAACGGCTTAGCTATCGTTATTTTCCTAGCTCAACTTGGTCAATTCAAAGCACCGGATCTAACAGGTGCATTAACTTGGCTACCAAGCGACCAGATGACTCTGATGTTAGGCCTAGTGGCACTAACTATGGCGATCATCCACTTCCTACCAAAACTGACGACAGCAGTACCATCTTCATTGGTTGCTATCGTAACGGTGACGGCATTGGTTGTAGGTCTTGATCTTGAAACTCGTACTGTTGTTGATTTCCTACGTACTATGTCTGGTGACGAAGCAGCAACGCTGGCGGGTTCTCTACCGACTTTTTCTATTCCAGCAGTACCGTTTAACCTAGAAACGCTATACATCATCCTGCCTTACGCAGTGATCCTTGCAGCGATTGGTCTAATCGAATCACTACTAACGCTAACAGTACTAGACGAGATGACGAACACTCGTGGTCAATCTAACCGTGAATGTGTTGGTCAAGGTATGGCTAACGTGACGTGTTCAGTATTTGGCGCGATGGGTGGTTGTGCGATGATTGGTCAGTCAATGATCAACGTAAACTCTGGTGGCCGTGGTCGTCTATCGGGCATCGTTGCTGCTGTTGCATTGCTAATGTTCATCCTATTCGGTTCAGCACTTATCGAAATGATTCCTCTAGCAGCACTTGTGGGTGTAATGTTCATGGTTGTTATTGGTACATTCGAATGGGCAACGTTCAAACTTGCACGTCGCGTACCTAAGCAAGACTTCTTCGTTATCGTTCTTGTTACGGTTGTGACAGTAATGACTGACCTAGCGGTTGCTGTATTTGTGGGTGTTATTGCATCTGCACTGATGTTTGCATGGCAGCATGCTAAGCACATCTACGCGGATACTTGCATCAACGAAGCGGGTTCAAAAGAGTACAAAGTAAACGGTCCAATCTTCTTCGGTTCAACAGCGAACTTCCTTGAGTTATTTGACGCTCATGAAGATCCACAAGATGTAATTGTTGATTTCGCGAACTCTCGCGTAACCGACCACTCTGCTATTGAAGCAATTGATACCATTGCTGAGCGTTACGCAGCACAAGGTAAAACGCTGCACCTTCGTCACCTAAGCCAAGACTGTGTTGCTATGCTGCACAAAGCAGGTAGCTTAGTAGAAGCAAACGTAGCAGAAGATCCAATCTACAAAGTAATGTCTAAGTAATCTTAAACATCACTTTACGTTAGATATAGAAAGGCCGACATTCAATGTCGGCCTTTTTTATACTTATAGCTTAAGCCAAATACTGCTCTTACATTCTCGATCTCAAATCGACCTTAATATCGCTTCGCTAGATTCTTCGATTAAGTCCAAAACCAGTTCGAACCCATCACCCTCCCCATAATACGGATCAGGAACTTCTTGATACTGCGATTCACCGAAGCTTAGAAACAACGCCAGTTTGTATTGCAAGTGTGCCGGACATTGGCTCATTAAGTCGGTCAAGTTAGCTCTATCTGCTGCGAGTATTAAGTCAAACTCTTCAAAATCATTTGCGACGACTTTTCGTGAAGTAATGCCTTTAAAGCTATAGCCTCGCTTCTCTCCTGCCGCTTTAGAGCGTGAATCCGGCGGATTGCCTTGATGGAAACCAATCGTCCCTGCAGAGTCGACTAGAACATCAATATTGAGCTGCTGTGCCTTCTTTCGTAATACCGCTTCACCTGTTGGCGAGCGACAAATATTCCCCATACAAACCACGAGTATCTTTTTCATCCGTAATCACCTGTTCTTCCGATGGTTTTTGCTATCGTTAAGTTAGGCTATGATAAGCGCAATCACAACTTAAAAGGATTTGTTATGTCGACTGAAGACAACAAAGAACAACGTCATAAAGCAAGACAACAGAAAGTTAAAGAACAAGTCGATGCTCGTGTCGCTGCAGCTCAAGAAGTAAAAGGCCTGTTACTGGTCATCACTGGTAATGGTAAAGGCAAATCGACCTCAGGCTTTGGTACCATAACTCGCGCAGTAGGCCACGGTAAGAAATGTGCGGTTGCTCAGTTTGTTAAGGGCACTTGGGATAACGGCGAAAAGAATGTCCTGCAAAAGCTAGATGTTGAATTTCAGGTGATGGGCACTGGCTTTACCTGGGAAACGCAAAACAAAGCACAAGATATCGAAGCGGCACAACGCGTATGGACAGAGTGTAAACGCATGCTGGCTGACGAGTCGATTGATGTGATTCTATTTGATGAGCTGACTTACATGGTGAGCTACGGTTACATTGAGCTCGATGAAGTCGTTGAAGCGCTTAACAACCGTCCGAAGATGCAATCAGTGATCATTACAGGCCGTGGCGCGCACCGCACACTGACTGAAATGGCAGACACCGTATCAGAGGTACGTAACGTGAAGCACGCTTTCGAATCTGGTGTTAAAGCACTACAAGGCGTTGACTGGTAATCACCTTCAACCAGAGCTCCCGGACTCGGTCATTCTTCCCTCTCGAGGATGACGACCACTAGGCCGTTATGCCCTTGAACAAAGGACGACTGCCTATAGTCATTCCCTAGAGCGAGGGACGAGTGTCATAGGGAGTCTCTCTTGAGTATTTCCGATGCCAAAATAAAAAGCGCCATTCCTACAATAGGAATGGCGCTTTTTATAGTTAGCGAGTAATCGTTAGTTAAAGAAACCTTTCAATAAACCGTCTACGGCTTCTTTGGTCTTCTCATCTTTAATCTTGTCCGTTAGCTTGTTAACACCACGGTCAATCTCTTTCTGTGCTTTTTGCTTCAATACATCATCAAAAACAAGTGCAAATTTCGGGTCAGCCCATTGGCCTGTCACCTTAATCGGAATCGTCACATCTTTCAGGTCATCAATACTCTTACCGCCCTGACCTTCTAATGAGCCAACAATCGATGTTCTTACTAAGAAATCTACCGTTTCATTAATGAAGTTAGCTTTACCTTGACCTGTCACGCGAAGTAGTGGTGATTGTGCCGACAAGTCATTGGTTGAAACCCAACCTTTATCAACCTTAAGTGTCGCTTTCATCGCACTAAAGTCAGTCTTTTTAGCTTCATTTGTGCTTTCAACTTTCTCGCCTTTGATCTTCGCGTAATTCTCACGAATCAGTTGTGCAACGTTGATACCGTTAACCGCACCATCTTCAAAGTTAATCGCGATAGTACCAACTAGGTTCTTTTTGATTCCTGTCGGAGTCAGGCTCTTACCTTTCACATTAACATCGATATTACCCGTACCTTCAAGCATATCGTTACCGGCAACATCAACCAGCAATGGCTGAACTTTCACCCCTTTAATTCTCTTCTTAGCAGTGTAAGTCGCCGGTGTTTTACGAGCGTCTAGCTTTGCTGTTGCAGAGATAGAACCTTGGTAAAGGTTTGATGTGAATGAAGTTAATTCAGCAACACCGCGGTTAACAGAGAATGCCGTTTTAACATTCTGCATTTTCGCATTGTTTGCTTTGAACTTATCGATCGTGATATCACCTTTCACATCAAGCGTTTTCAACGCAGATAGGTCAGGTTCAACTTCTTTCGCTGGTGCTGAGCTGCCTGACTTTGACGTTGAGCCACCAGCAGAACCAGAAGGCGCCGTGCTCGCAGTTTCTGTTGAACTACCTAAACCTAGGAACTCGTCTAAATCAATATTCGGGCTATGAAGCGAGAAACGAACCTTTGGTATGTCTGACAGAGTAACGTCGGCTTTACCGTCTAATGCAATAGAGTTAGCTTGTAGCTTCTCTAGCACAAAGCTCAAATGGCTCTTCGTTAGATCAAAGCTAAGATCAGACAACATATCGACTTTCATTGGTGACTGAGGAAGCGTGTCACCCTTGAACGTAGAGTCTAACGTTAACTTGTTCAGTGTCACTTTTGAAATTGCTTTATCAACCGTCAGCTCACCGCCACCTTTCAGGTCTAAATCTAGACCAGCAGCTTTGCCAACCACAGCGTAAGTCAGTTGGTTAACCTTATCGAACTCAAACGTATCTAAACCAA
Organism: Vibrio sp. 99K-1; assembly: GCF_013114585.1. Taxonomy (NCBI): domain Bacteria; kingdom Pseudomonadati; phylum Pseudomonadota; class Gammaproteobacteria; order Vibrionales; family Vibrionaceae; genus Vibrio; species Vibrio sp. 99K-1. The sequence goes on along the minus strand of NZ_VTXF01000011.1, from coordinate 50,620 downwards.
GCTTTACGGAGTCAATTGACGTCGTTGGGTCATTAAACTTAGCGTTTAGGTCGATATTACGTAGCGCATAGCTTGCAAAGCCTTCAGCAAGTTTGAACTCAGCGCTACCGTTGGCTGAGAATTTTTGCTGGTTGTTCTCACCAGACGCAGCAAAAGTTGCCGTAGTCCACGTGTCTACTGCGAACTCAGATAGGTTCAAAGACACATCGTAGAGCTTAGTGAAAGAACCGGCTTGCTTGTCGTCCATTTCAAATAGTGCGTTTGAAATGGTTACGCCTGCTAGATTAATCGTCCAGCCAGATGTCTCTGCTGCGCTTTGCTCTTGCGGAGCCTGCGCTGGCTCAGACGTTGTATCAGCTGCTGGTGCCGACGCATCAGATGCAGATGCTTGCGTCAGCGCATCAATATTTTTACGGCCATCTTTAAGCGTTTCTAAGTAGAATTCTGCGCCATCTAGAGTGATGTTGCCGATCTCTAGTTGGTTGCTAAATAACGGAGTAACCGAAACGTCAACGCCAACGGTATCAACCTTAAATAGGTTAGGTTGCGTAAAACCTTCAGGGTTGCGTAATTCAGTTTGACCAAGTTCGAAGCCAATAGATGGGAAGAATTGCCAGCTGATATCACCCTCGATCACTAGCTCAAGGCCGGTGTGCTTCTGGGCTTGTTCGACAATTAATGGCTTAAATTGGTTGGGATTCACTAACAGTACTAGTGCCAAAATTGCTGCAACAACAATAAACACTGGCACAGCTATGAAAATGAGTAGTTTCTTCATCCGCATATTCCTTGCTTAGATTCCAAAAGAAAGTGGCACTATAAAAGTGCCACTGATTCGGTAAAAAATAAAGCTAAGTGAGTCACTTAGGCAAAACTTTTATTCGATTAAGACTTCAACAACTTCGCAATGTGCGCTTTTAGTACATCAATCGCGATACGGTTTTTACCACCACGAGGAACGATGATGTCTGCATGTTGTTTTGAAGGCTCGATAAACTGCATGAACATTGGACGTACTGTTTCTTGGTATTGCTTTAGTACTGTATCCATTGTGCGACCACGCTCTTCAACGTCGCGCTTAACACGGCGTAGTAGACAGATGTCTAGTGGTGTATCCATGAACACACTTGCGTGCATTAGGTTACGAAGACGTGGGTCTGTTAATAGCAGAATACCTTCTAAAATGATCACTTTCTTAGGAGTAAGTGTAGTCGTTTCAGAAGTACGTGTATGTTCTGTGTAGCTGTACTCTGGTACTTCTACAGCATTGCCGCTCATCAGCTGCTGTAAATGCTCACATAACAGATCATGGTCCAGTGCATTTGGGTGATCGTAGTTAGTTTTAACACGCTCTTCCATACTCAAGTGGCTTTGGTCGCTGTAATAGCAATCTTCCGTGATAACACCAATTTGATGGTCGCCTACTTTTTCGCGCAGCTCATTATAAATCGTACTAGCAATCAGACTTTTTCCTGAAGCTGAAGCGCCAGCGATACCTACGATGACACATTGATTATTATCAGACATTATTTTGCACCCGATATGGTTTGGTGGTGGGAATAGATAAACCGCCTGATTATAGGGGCTAAAGCACCGAGATTCTAGTCGCCATTTTAGCAAATTGCAGTCAAATTGATGATCTCAATACATTTACTTAAGACAATCGTTTGCTTTTAAATAACTTGCCTACAACTGTTTGCACAGGCTTGCCAACTACCTAACCAAAAAACGATAGTTGTGCAAAAATCACGGGCTGTTTATCTAAACCACTCATTATCTATACCGCGTTGAGGTTCCCGCTTACTATTCAACCATAGAAAAATTGATCGCTTCTGGGCGTGCTTTACCCGTCCAGAACATTTTAGCCGCGACATTTTCAGCAAGCTCTAAATAATGGCGTGTGTGCTCGCTGTCTGGGCGGCGCACTACCGTTGGGCAGCCGGCATCGATGTCTTCGCGAACATCAATATGCAGTGGGATTTGCGCTAAGATATCGAGGTAGAACTCTTCAGACATAGCCTCTGCGCCACCAGCGCCAAAGATATGCTCTTTCTCACCACAGTGACTACATATATGGTAGCTCATGTTTTCAACTAAGCCTGCTACAGGCACACTCACTTTATCGAACATCGCGACACCTTTACGTGCGTCTGCTAAAGCCAGATCTTGAGGAGTAGTCACAACCACCGCACCGGTTACTGGGATTTGCTGGGATAGAGTTAACTGGATATCACCTGTGCCCGGTGGCATATCGATAACCAGGTAATCCAGCTCTGGCCATACGGTTTCATTCACAAGCTGACCGAGTGCTTTTGCCGCCATCGGACCACGCCAAATAGCGGCATCATCTTTCGATACAAGGTAGCCAATTGAATGAGTGAAAATACCGTGTGCTTCGATTGGCATCATCCACTTATTGTTTTGCACTTCTGGCTTCGCATCTAACTGTCCTAGCATCATAGGAACCGATGGGCCGTAGATGTCAGCATCCAATAAACCGACTTTTGAGCCTGACTTAGATAAAGCCAGCGCAAGGTTAACTGAAGTCGTTGATTTGCCCACCCCGCCCTTGGCAGAAGTGACAGCAATAATATTCTTCACGCCTTTAAGTGGCGTTGATACCGTCGTTTCAAGTGCCGATGGCTTGACCTTCACTTCAAATTGAAAAGCACTCACAAGCTCTTGTTCAATCTGAGCGTTAATCCAATTTTCCAGGTCAACAGCAAGCTGATTCGCAGCGAAAGGCAAAGTAATTACAAACGATCCGCGAGGATCAACTGAGACAATGTTTTGGTGTAGCGCCCACTCTGGGATGAGGATTGGTGACTCAAACTCATTCAACCATGAACAGAAATCTTGCTTCGAAGTAAAGTTACGCATTGGGGCTCCTTTTTTTATTTATGCTATCACCCACGAGATGAAGACTGAACCCCTAAAAAACTAGGGGAATCCTTTGTCTGATACCTTGGCGTATCACACGTTATAAAGTAGTATTACCAATCAAATTTATACCTATCAAAAAAGCGAATTATTAAGTATGGCAACTGATCCAAGACAACTTTTGGTAACTTGTGCGCTTCCGTACGCTAACGGCTCTATTCACCTTGGTCATATGCTTGAGCATATCCAAGCTGATATCTGGGTTCGATACCAGCGTCTACGTGGCAACACTGTAAACTTCATCTGTGCTGACGATGCTCACGGCACGCCAATTATGCTTAAAGCTCAACAGATGGGTATCACGCCAGAAGAGATGATCGCTGCTGTTAGTGAAGAGCACCAAAAAGACTTCGCTGGCTTTGATATCAGCTTTGATAACTACCACAGCACACACAGCGACGAGAACCGTGAACTGGCTTCTCACATCTACCTAGAACTTAAAAAGAACGGTTTCATTTCTAGCCGTACTATTTCTCAGCTTTTCGACCCTGAGAAAGAGATGTTCTTACCAGACCGTTTCGTAAAAGGTACTTGCCCTAAGTGTAAGTCAGAAGACCAGTACGGTGATAACTGTGATAACTGTGGTGAGACATACAGCCCAACTGAGCTAATCGATCCTAAGTCAGCAGTTTCTGGCGCAACTCCAGTAATGAAAGACTCTGAGCACTTCTTCTTCGATCTACCTCAGTTTGAAAGCATGCTAAAAGAGTGGACACGTTCTGGCTCACTGCAAGCTGAAACAGCAAACAAAATGCAAGAGTGGTTCGAGTCTGGTCTACAACAATGGGACATCTCTCGTGATGCACCATACTTTGGCTTCGAGATCCCAGGCGAAAAAGACAAGTTCTTCTACGTATGGCTAGATGCACCAATCGGCTACATGGGCTCATTCAAGAACCTATGTGACAAGCGCGACGATCTAGACTTTAACGAGTACTGGAAGAAAGACAGCACCGCTGAGCTTTACCACTTCATCGGTAAAGACATCGTTTACTTCCACAGCCTATTCTGGCCTGCAATGCTAGAAGGTTCTGGTTTCCGTAAGCCAAACAACGTATTCGTACACGGCTACGTGACTGTAAACGGCGCGAAGATGTCTAAGTCTAAAGGCACATTCATTAAAGCAAGTACGTACCTAAATCACCTAGACCCTGAGTGTCTACGTTACTACTACGCTGCGAAACTAAACAGCCGTATCGATGACCTTGACCTTAACCTTGAAGACTTCACTCAACGTGTAAACGCTGACGTAGTAAACAAGATTGTTAACTTAGCTTCTCGTAACGCTGGCTTCATCACTAAGCGCTTCGAAGGCAAGCTAGCCGCTGAATTTGCAGAACCAGAGCTATACAACGAATTCGTTGCTGCTGCAGAGCGTATCGGTGAGCTATACGAAACTCGTGAATTCAGTCGTGCTATCCGTGAAATCACAGCACTAGCAGATAAAGCGAACCAGTACATCGACGAAAAAGCACCTTGGGTTCTTGCAAAAGAAGAAGGTAAAGAGAAAGAGCTTCAAGAAGTTTCTTCTGTTGGTATCAACCTATTCCGTGTCCTAATGGCTTACCTGAAACCAGTGATGCCTGAACTTGCGGCTCGCACTGAAGCTTTCCTAAACGAAGAGCTAACGTGGGAAGGTGTTGCTACTCCGCTAACTGATCACGAGATCACTAAGTTCAAAGCGCTATTTAGCCGTATTGATCCTAAGAAAGTGGAAGCGATGATTGAGTCTTCTAAAGAAGACGCAGCAGCAGAAATGGCCGCTAAAGAGAAAGCAGAAGCTGAGAAAGAAAAAGCAAGCCAAACAGAGCTAGACAAAGAACCAATCGCTGAAGAGATTGAATTTGACGCGTTCGCAGCCGTTGATATGCGTATTGCTCGTATCATCTCATGTGAAGAGGTGCCAAAAGCGAACAAACTACTGAAGTTCCAACTGGACATCGGTGGTGAGACTCGCCAAGTATTCTCTGGCATCAAGTCAGCATACAAACCTGAAGAGCTAGAAGGTAAGCTAACTGTTATGGTTGCAAACCTAAAACCTCGTAAGATGAAGTTTGGTATGTCTGAAGGCATGATCCTAGCAGCGGGCCCTGGCGGCAGCGACCTATGGATCCTTGAGCCACACGAAGGTGCTCAACCTGGTATGCGTGTAATGTAATTCTGGCGTCTGTCAGATAAAGCATTCACTGCCAAATCCCTGATGTAACTTAACTTGAAAGAGTTAATAGCATCGGGGATTTTTTATATCTACCGAAAATCGGCGTTCTCTGTTAGAGTCGCCGTCAACTATGCTAAGTAAAGTATGACAAGGTTATCGGCAGCAATACGCCGTTTGAAGCCGCTTTACTCTCTAAACCTTTTAGGACACCTCTGTGACTAACAACGAAATTTTGCGTCGTATTCAACACGCACTAAACCTTAAGAACGCACAAATCATCAAAGCTATCGAGCAAGCGGATGTGACTGTTGCCCACGACCAAGTGGTTAACTGGCTAAAAGCGGATAACGATAAGTCATGCTCTAAGATGAAAGACAAAGAGTTAGCGGTATTCCTAAATGGTTTCATTAACCTTAAGCGCGGTAAAAAAGAAGGGGCTCAGCCAAAGCCTGAAGTTGCACTTACCAACAACATGATTTTCATGAAGCTACGTATTGCGTTGAACATGAAAGCAGAAGACGTGCTCGATGTATTAGAAGTGGTGGGTATCAGCCTAAGTAAGTATGAGATTGGCGCCTACTTCCGCAAGCCAGAGAACAAAAACTACAAAGTGTGTGAAGACCAATTGCTTTGTGATTTTCTAAATGGCGTTCAATTTACTCACCGTCCAGACTCAGAAGAGTTTGCGGGTTAAATAACAATCGACCAAGTTAACCAGACTCTTAATAAATAAAAAGCGGCGAGATAATTGAATTATCTCGCCGCTTTTCTTTGTTCTTACTTTAGAAACTGACTAAGTTCACCAAAAAGATTAGCTGTCGTCTTCCGTAAAGTTTGTTGGTAACGTCGTTTTCATTTCGTTCCAGATCTGTGCACTTGCGATACCGTAATTACGAATAACCAAAGGCAAGTTTTCACGTTGACCGCTCTCACAGATAACGAACAACTCTTTGTAAAACTCCATAGCCAAGCGACGAGCTTCAGGATTAGAGAAGTAGTAGCTACCGATACGATCATAGAGCTTACGTACACCGTTAAAGATCAGACCGTAAATCTGGTTACCTGAATGGAACGCTAAACGTTGGAACAGCATGTAGTCATAAAAGTTGAACGTCTTTGCAATTAAGATCGTCTGACGTTTTGCTTCATCTTTCTCTGTGTCTTCTTTTACTGCTTGCTTAATTTTGTCTGCATACGGAGAAGATTCTAAGAACTCATCCCACGTAGGTGCCGCAAGTAGCGCTTCACACGATTCAATCACATTACTGATTGTACGCTCTGAAGCCTCTTTATTTGCTTTGAATGCATAACGCATGAAAATCGGGCTGATATTAGTACGAGCAGCAAGCAGGTCTTCTACCATCTTGCTTGCGTTATCAACATCCAGCGTCATTAGCGTATCAAGGATATGAAGGCCTGATGTCTCCATAAACTGGTTAACTTTAGTTGGTTTGCCATGTTGGATTGTTAACCAACCATCACGAGCAAGACGTTGTAGTACTTCACGAAGCGTAGTACGTGTAACACCAATTAGCTCAGAAAGCTCACGCTCTGCTGGCAAGATAGAACCTGGAGGGAAACGGCCATTCCAAATACTTTCAATGATATACTTTTCTGCAAATCCTGCCGGGCTCTTCGCCTTAATGACCATCTACACTTCAATCCAATTAAATTATTTTCTTCTAATTTACTCATCATACCACTAGTAAAGGCGAGCGGAAACACCCTCAAAAATTTTACTCCCCCAAAACACCAGTAGAGCTAAAGCTCTAAAGTTAAGCTCATGTTTCCGTCCAAGGTTTGCAAAGCAAGTCTATATAAATCAGCATTTCAACAAATAATTAACACAATAAATTCACTTTAAAATCAACGACATTGGTCATATTTTCAAAGCTATCAAATTGCAATATTAAGTTGTAATAATCATATATAAACCGTCTTTATTCTGTAAATTTCAATCATTTCGCTGAAATATTGATTCTAGTCGGTTTTTATCACATTTTAAGTGGTATGCTTCCGCTACTTTGATCGCGTTTCTCACACAAAAAAGAGGTATTTTAGGTGCTACAGGGCTTTTCCTGTTGACTAAATGTTATCTAAGAGTAGAGTTGCGCTCAAAAATAAGCAGTGCTTGAGTTTCTAAGGGAGTGACTTGGCAAGACCACAGAACGTTACATGGAATGTAGTTTTTCTAAGTCACTGTTAGTTATAGTTTTTAACACTTTCTATAGCTCGATTCTCAAAATGTTGTATTGCTTGTCTATTCATAATCAACATAAAAGAGTATTAACATGCCGATGTCTCTCGGAAACGCTTTTATCAAGAATTTCCTTGGTAAAGCTCCTGATTGGTATAAACTTGCCATCATTTCCTTTTTAATCATCAACCCGTTTGTTTTCTTCCTAGTTGACCCATTTGTTGCGGGCTGGCTATTGGTGGTTGAGTTTATTTTCACCCTAGCTATGGCTCTCAAGTGCTACCCTCTTCAACCGGGTGGCTTATTGGCAATTCAAGCCGTTGCGATTGGCATGACCAAACCTGAAATGGTTTATCATGAGCTGCAAGCAAACCTTCCAGTATTACTCTTATTAGTATTCATGGTTGCCGGCATTTACTTCATGAAAGAACTTCTTCTGTTCATTTTCACGAAGATACTGCTCGGCATTCGTTCTAAGATCATGCTTTCTGTTGCGTTCTGTGTCGCAGCAGCATTCCTATCAGCTTTCCTAGATGCACTAACTGTAATCGCAGTTGTGATCAGCGTGGCTGTGGGCTTCTACTCGATTTACCACAAAGTGGCATCGGGCAAAGGCTCTAACTCTGCACACGACCATACTCACGATGAAGAAATCTCTGAACTAACTCGTGAAGACTTAGAAGACTACCGTGCTTTCTTACGCTCGCTACTGATGCACGCTGGTGTAGGTACTGCGCTAGGTGGTGTAATGACCATGGTTGGTGAACCACAAAACTTAGTTATCGCTAAACAAGCAGGCTGGGAATTCGGTGAGTTTATTATCCGTATGCTTCCTGTAACATTGCCTGTTTTCTTCTGCGGCATTCTAACTTGTGCGCTTGTCGAGAAATTCAAAGTATTCGGTTATGGCGCAAAGCTGCCAAACAACGTTCGCCAAATCCTAGTTGAGTTTGACAACAAAGAACGTGAAAACCGAACTAAACAAGATGTTGCAAAGCTTTGGGTTCAAAGTGCAATCGCAGTTTGGCTTATCGTTGGCTTGGCACTTCACGTTGCTGAAGTTGGTTTAATTGGTCTCTCAGTTATCATTTTAGCGACTGCGTTTACAGGTGTAATCGAAGAGCACTCTATGGGTAAAGCTTTTGAGGAAGCGCTACCATTTACTGCGCTTCTTGCTGTGTTCTTCGCTGTCGTTGCAGTAATCATCGACCAAGCACTATTCAAGCCAGTAATCGATGCGGTTCTTCACGTTGAAGATAAAGGCGCTCAGCTTGCCCTATTCTATGTAGCCAACGGTATTCTATCGATGGTTTCAGATAACGTGTTCGTAGGTACGGTTTACATCAACGAAGTGAAAACAGCGTTGGTTGAAGGCATTATTACTCGCGACCAGTTCGACCTGCTTGCTGTTGCTATCAACACAGGTACTAACCTACCTTCAGTTGCAACACCAAACGGTCAAGCTGCGTTCTTATTCCTATTAACGTCTGCACTTGCGCCGTTAATTCGACTGTCTTACGGCCGCATGGTAATCATGGCCCTGCCATACACTATCGTGCTAGCACTGGTTGGCCTTGCAGGCATCGTATACTTTGTTGAACCGATGACGGCATGGTTCTATGACGCAGGTTGGATCATTCAGCGCACGGGCGAAGCGGTTGCTCCAGTGATCTCTGGTGGTCACTAAGCTACACACTGTGTCGCAAAGCACAAAATGTGTAACTCACTAATCAAAAATATTAGTTGATTAGGAAACTTATCCAAGATAAAAAGCTCTGAGTATTCAGGGCTTTTTTATTTTATAGACGGGATTTAATTCGTGAACTTTTTTGTAATGCTCAAAGACTTCTCTAAGGGACGTTTATCTTGGCTTTTACTGCTAGCATTTATCGTATTTTTTGAGGCTTGTGCGCTGTTCTTTCAGCATGTCATGATGCTTGGCCCTTGTGTCATGTGTATTTATGAACGTGTGGCAATGCTAGCTATTGGTGTCGCGGCCATGATAGGCGCTATCGCCCCGAACAATCCAATCTCGCGCTGGCTTGGCCTTGCTGGCTGGGGTTTTGGCGCATACAAAGGTTTAACGTTGGCTTTGGAGCACGTTGATTACCAGTTCAACCCGTCTCCATTCGCAACCTGTGACCTGTTCGTGACCTTCCCTAGCTGGGCACCTTTAAACCAATGGGCTCCGTGGATGTTTGAAGCCTACGGTGACTGCAGCAAGGTCGTTTGGCAGTTCTTGTCGCTTTCTATGCCGCAATGGCTTGTCATTATCTTTGCAGGCAACTTAGTGGCGTTCGGTTTCGTGGTCATTTCTCAATTCGTTAAATCCAAAAAAGACTGATCACTCACGCTTTCAAAAACTAAAAAGTCGACCTTAGGGTCGACTTTTTGTTATCGGGTCTTTCTTACTCTTTAGAGCGCAGAAAGCGATTAACTGTTCTTACCACAGCATTGCTTGAATTTTTTACCGCTTTCACACGGACAAGCATCGTTACGACCGATATCTTTAAACGGATTCACGCTCTGAGATTTATTGCCCAGCATTGCTTCATCAGCGGCTAGTGCAACTTCTGAAATCATCAAGTCGACTTGACCGACAAGATCTGCAAGCGCAGGCGGGTTCTCTAGTCCAGCCGCCACCATTTGCTGTTGAGTTTGCTCTTCATCAATCGCGAGCATCAATGTCGTCAGCAGAGCTTGAAGCATACGTAACGTGCCGTCAGCAACACTTACGGTTTGCCATTGCTCTTCTACGGTTGGCCAGACCATCATGAAACCTTCCGCGAAATCAGCGAATTGTTCAGTAAAGTCACCTTCAGAAAACACATCTGTCAGTAAGTATTCACTACGCTGAATGAGGTTGTGCTGGCGGTTAATCTGTTCTGTCACGATTGCCACAAGCGCTTCACCCGCTTCTGGAGCAATAATCGCAAGCCACGCTTCTGGCTCTAGCGGTTTAGTGGCTAGGTTAGAAGCAAGAATTGCCCCTTCAAGAAACTGCGGAGTAATGTCGGTCATTGATTCTGGTAGGCTTAATAATTGATATGTCATGAAAGCTCTGGATAGTGGGGCATTTATCCTATTATAACGCTATCCCATACATCATGTCGCCATTAACCGATTGAACGAGCCTCATCGTAAGCAAAGCCACACTCATAGTGACAATCCTGTGGTCAAGCCGTACAATCACGCCTCTTTATTTTCAGGACAGAGATGTTTCGGTAAATCAGCATGCGAGTAATACTTGGCCCTATGGAGGGCGTTCTAGACCATCTAATGCGTGAAATTCTCACAGAGCTCAATGATTACGACCTCTGTGTAACAGAATTCGTACGTGTTACTGATCAACTATTACCACCGCATGTGTTCCATCGCTTGTGCCCTGAGCTTCACCAAGGCTCTCAGACGATGGCGGGCGTCCCTGTCCACGTTCAACTGCTTGGCCAACACCCAAAATGGATGGCAGAGAATGCGATTCAAGCTGCGAACCTTGGTGCAAAAGGAATCGACCTAAACTTTGGTTGCCCAGCAAAAGCGGTAAACAAGAGTAACGGTGGCGCATCATTACTGAAAGAGCCCGAGCTTATCTATCAAGTTGTTAAAGCGACCCGAGAAGCCGTTCCTGAGCACATCCCTGTTTCGGCTAAAATTCGTTTAGGTTGGGAACACCCAGATGAGTGCTTTGAGATTGTCGATGCGATTGAACAAGCCAAAGCGGACGAACTGACGGTTCATGCAAGAACCAAAACCGGTGGCTATAAGGCAAGTGAAATAAAGTGGGATTACATTAATCAGATCCGCCAGAAGACATCGTTGCCTTTGATCGCGAATGGTGAGATTTGGAATTATCAAGACGGTCAAGATTGCATTAAAACAACAGGTGTCGATTCACTCATGGTATGCCGTGGCGCATTCAACGTTCCAAATCTTGGTAACGTGGTTAAGCACAACCACCAGCCAATGCCATGGATAGAGGTAATTGCTCTGCTGTTACGCTATTCAGAGTTCGAAATTGAGGGCGATAAAGGCCTTTACTATCCAAACCGTGTAAAACAGTGGTTTGTGTATCTGCGCAAAGAGTACCCAGAAGCGGAAGAGCTGTTCCGAGAAATCAGAACCTACAAAAAAGCCGCGCCTATCGTCGAGCAGATCAAACGCTACCAAGAGCTGTACAATCAGCCTGCATAGATCTCCGCTCTCGAACTGTCTATTAAAGCATGTAGACTGAACAACGTGGCTAGAATTCGATACGATCTTTACCGGTTGTTTTAGCCACGTAAAGCTTCTCATCAGCAAACTTAAATATCTCTTCAAAGTTAAGCTTGCTCTGTTCTGTCTCTACAATGCACACACCGCCAGATACTGTGAATCCATTCGGAATAATATCTGTTGAATTGGCGCAAATCGCTGTTTTGACACGATCGAGTGTTCGCATCAAAGTCTCGCGATCATCCCCTTTCAGATAGACTACAAACTCTTCGCCACCAAACCGGGCTGCAACATCACTACTGCGTATGCTACTCGTGATTTGGCGTGACATGTAACGAATGACATCATCGCCTTTATCATGACCGTAGGTGTCATTGATCGACTTAAAGTCGTCAATATCAAAAACGGTCAAAGCAAACAGTTGGTCATGCTCTACTCTACGCCAAAATGCTTCCAACCCGCGTCGATTCAGCAACCCCGTCATTGGATCTTTAGCCGCAAGCTCTTTGAAATAACCCCTTTCAATATTAGAGTTAACGTAGAAGAAAATAGTCACAGAGAACAGATACACAATAATGGCAACGATAAGGCTGTCTTTCTCATAAACAAAAAAGTGCTCAATCTCTTTCACTAAATCTAACTCATAGTACATCGCGTGATGCGAGGCGACACCTTCGAGGTTAATCCCATGATAGAAAGCTGCGTTAGCGTTCGGCATCGTTAGAGTTGTGTCTATGATATCGATACGACCAGCCAGATGTTCGTTAGAGTTTGCCAACAGCCGACCCGCGTTTATATCAACCGACAACATTCCTTGGTGCACGCCTTTATGGAACACAGGAATAGTCATACTAATCATGCGATCAAGAGAATCAAAACGATAACCAGGGCCAGAGAGGGTCAGTTGATCGGGGTTATTCGCAGTTTTCTGCCAGTATGGGCGACTCTTAATGGTCGATAACAACTCTTTACTCAACCCTTTGGCAAAATCCTCTGGCGAAGAGATCACATAACCACGAGTATCAATGAAGTGTACACCGTCGTGGTATTCATCAAGTTGAGATAAGAATGAAAGAATCGGGGCAAGTGCGATCTTTTCTGATGCACTTTTGTAGCTATCACTGCTTTCGGAACAGAGGGACTCTTCGCCAATCAACATATAGTCGATATCAACAGAGGGAATATCTGAAGTTTTACCATCCGCTAGGAGTAGCACATCAATAGGCCAGATTTGGCAAAGTCCATTCACTACATGTTTATTGTGATCAAGAAAAAGCGGGTTTCCTGATTTGTAGTAGTTAGAGAAGCTGTAGTCTAGGGCTGTGACCACTTTTGTAGTTCTTTTAAATACATCTTCGATACGATGAAACTCGCTGTCGATGTCTTTTTTCACCGAATCGAAATGGTTCTTTCCGATTAAACCAAGCAGCATTGCCGCGATCACCGCGGGAAACCCGAAGACAAAGGTAAGGCTAAAGTGCCTATTTACTTTCATATAATGTGCTCTTAGCGCTCAGCTATTTTCATTTACCCCATTAATATTATTACATTAATCGCCAACCTGCTCGACGTAAAATAATGTAAATTGATATTAACGGTACCGCTCTCGGTGAAATAACTGCTTATAAATGAACAAAATAGATAAAAGTTAACGCGTAGAACAGCGTAGCGCCATTTGATGGAAGGCGATGCTAGCACCGTTAACAATATGACTTATGTCTAATTCGCTAAGCTCATGCTATCCAACGCCATCACCGGCTCACTATCGCACGCTCAATCACTGACTTTGGCACCGTAACACCTAGCTCGCGAGCTGCATCCAAGTTAATCACCAATTGCGAACTCTGTGCGGTCTTTACGCTCAATTTACCGGGCTTTTGACCATTCAAGATAGCAGAAACATAATCCGCGGTTTGTACTCCAACGTCGTAATAGTCTAACCCTAAACCAGCAATAGCCCCCTTCCCTACATAAGACGTTGCCCCTGCGACCACTGGCGTCCCCGCTTGGTTTGCCGCTTCAATAAGGCCTTCAGCACCGCTAGCAACCGTATTATCGGTCAGCGCGTAAATTACGTCGGAGCGCTTGGCCACTGATTCTGCTTTAGATTCCACATCATCAATGGTCAGCGCCTTTTCTGTATAGAGCTCATAGCCAAAATCACGCGCTGCTTTTTTTAGTAGCCCAACTAAAGCGACCGCATTAGCTTCTGCCGGGTTATAGACCACGCCTATAGAGTTCGCCTCAGGAAGAAGCTCTTTGATTAGGGAGACATGCTGAACAATTGGAGATAGATCAGAAAGGCCAGTCACATTGCGTCCCGGTTTTTCAAATTGCTTAACAAGCCTTGCTCCGATTGGATCGGTGACGGCCGTAAACACAATAGGAATGGTTCGAGTAGCCGACACCAAAGCCTGTGAGCTCGGCGTGGCGATGCCCACCAAAACATGTGGGTTTTCGCTCACAAGTTCTCTGGCAATTTTCGCTGCCTGAGCTGGGTTTCCATCGGCCATTTCATAAGAAAACTCTAAGTTTTTTCCAGGTTCATAACCTTTTGCTCTTAGCCCTTCAAGAAGCCCTAAACGTGTCGCGTTTAAATCTGGGTGATCGACCACTTGTGACACCGACACTTTCGCAATGTTTGCCATCACACTGCTAGTCCATAGCAGCAGAGAACAGCTCAAAACTGCCGTTAATACTTTTTTTACTAAACCCATTCACACTCCCTGAATCAAGCTTCCGTTGTTATTGCTCGATCAAAGAGAACAACATCAAATCACTATTGACATTATTACCAGTAACAATTGATAACTTGAAGTGATATTTAACAAAAACACAACAAGGCTCGAATTATGCGAGGAAAGCTAGGTTTGCTTTGGGACACGATAAGAAATGGGGTGAATAAGATATGCAAGGGTTAGCTCTGAGAGCAAGCAAGTATGTAGAATATCGATGCTCTCAGGCCTATGGGGAGATGTGAGGTGTTTTTAGAACCAGCGCTCCATTGACGACTTGTCTAACTGACGGAAAGCGCGGTTAAGGATAATGGCTAATTCTTTATAACGAGGGCGCGGCTTCATCGGCTCTAACGCGAACCCTGTTTCAGTGATCTTTTCGTGTAACTCTCGATACCAAGAGACCAAAGCCGGCGGAAGTTGAGTGTTTGAACGGTTACCTAACCACCACATGCCTTGAAGTGGCAAGCTAATAGCGAACAAAGCCATGACCACAGCTTGTGGCATTGCTTGGTAATTATTAAAAACCATTTGCGTAAGAACACTGATAGCAGCGATCGCAGGCATTACCTTAACACCAAAGCGCGTCGCTTTAATGATGCGTTGCTCTGGGAAAATAGCGTTTAACTCTTTTCGAACAGGCCAGAGATCCATGTACTTTTGGCCATCTTTTAAACTGCCAGCTAAACCAACTCTATTGCTCATATGAGTCTCCCATTAAAAAAAAGTTGAAATCATCAACTAAAAACACAAAAATTTGACGAAAAATAATATTCTTTCAAATTTTTTTGTTATATTTGCACAATATCGCTATTATTTGCAGACCTCAATCTCATTGTTGCCCTTATTTACAATTTAAGCAACTTTGAGAAGACTTCTGCAAGGAATGCACAAGCCGCTTTTGCTTAAAAAGTGCGCTTTCACTTTAATACGGAAATTAACGTTTTTTTGACCAAGGTTAGTACGCAAGCTAGCGAGCTTCGTCTATTCTTGAGATTAATTTTCATCCTTAACTGATTTCGATCAGAAAAATTAACAGGTAGTCATTAATGTCTAAGCTAGTTTTAGTTTTAAACTGTGGTAGTTCTTCTCTTAAATTCGCTGTTGTTGATGCAGAAACAGGTGCAGAGCACCTAACTGGTCTTGCTGAGTGTCTAGGTCTTCCAGAAGCTCGTATGAAGTGGAAACTTGACGGCAAGCACGAAGCACAACTAGGCGCGGGCGCAGCTCACGTAGAAGCACTATCTTTCATGGTAGAAACTATTCTTGCTTCTAAGCCTGAGCTTAAAGCTAACCTTGGCGCTATCGGTCACCGTATCGTACACGGCGGCGAGCAGTTCACTCAATCTGCACTAATCACAGATGACGTTCTTAAGGGTATTCAAGACGCTGCGACTTTCGCACCTCTTCACAACCCAGCTCACCTAATCGGTATCGAAGCTGCTCAACAGAACTTCCCAGGCCTTAAAAACGTTGCTGTATTTGACACTGCGTTCCACCAAACAATGCCTTCTGAGTCTTACCTATACGCTCTACCGTACAACCTGTACAAAGAGCACGGCATCCGTCGTTACGGCATGCACGGTACTTCTCACCTATTCATCACTCGTGAAGTTGCAGGCCTACTAAACAAGCCAGTTGAAGAAGTTAACATCATCAACTGTCACCTAGGTAACGGCGCTTCTGTATGTGCAATCAAGAACGGTAAATCTGTAGATACTTCTATGGGCCTTACTCCTCTTGAAGGTCTAGTAATGGGTACTCGTTGTGGTGACCTAGATCCTGCAATCATCTTCCACCTACACGACGCTCTTGGCTACTCTGTTGAAGAAATCAACAACATGCTAACTAAAGAGTCTGGTCTTGCTGGTCTAACTGAAGTGACTTCTGACTGTCGTTTCGTTGAAGACAACTACGGTGAGAAAGAAGAAGCAACTCGTGCAATGGACGTGTTCTGTCACCGTCTAGCTAAATACGTTGCTGGTTACACTGCAACTCTAGAAGGTCGTCTAGACGCAATCACTTTCACTGGCGGCATCGGCGAGAACTCTGGCCCAATCCGTGAAATGGTTCTAAACCGCCTAGGCATCTTCGGCATCGAAGTTGACGGTGAAGCTAACCTTAAAGCTCGTTTCGGCGGCGAAGGTACTATCACTACAGCTAACAGCCGTATCCCTGCAATGGTTATCTCTACTAACGAAGAGCTAGTAATTGCTGAAGACACTGCGAAACTAGCAGGTCTTTAATCAAATTTAGGACCGCAGGCTTTAACGAGTCGGCGGTCTTTTGATAAAAATGGGGCTCAGCTTCTATTCCTATTCCTACCCTTAAATAGGAATATGAAGTTGAGCTTTTTTAATCCAATAGCTAAAGGTACTCATACGAATGTCTCGTACTATTATGCTTATCCCTACTAGTGCTGGTGTTGGTCTAACTAGCGCAAGCATGGGTGTTCTTCGCGCAATGGAGCGCAAGGGCGTTAAGGTTTCTTTCTACAAACCAATCTCTCAACCACGTTCTGGTGGCGACCAACCTGATCTAACTTCAACTATCGTTGGCGTAAACAGCGATGTTAAGATCGGTCAACCTCTTGCTATGTCTATTGCTGAAAGCCTAATCGGTAACGACAACATGGACGAGCTACTAGAAACAGTTGTTGAGCGTTACAACCAGATCAACAAAGATGCTGACGTAACTCTTATCGAAGGTCTAGTACCAACTCGTAAGCACCCATTCGCTAACCAAGTGAACGCAGAAATTGCTGCAACATTAGGTGCAGAGATTGTACTTGTTGCAACTCCGGGTACTGACAACCCTGCTCAACTTAAAGAGCGTATCGAAGTAGCATGTTCTAACTTCGGTGGCACTAAGAACAAAAACATCTCTGGCGTTATCATCAACAAGCTTAACGCTCCAGTAGATGAAGCAGGCCGTACTCGCCCTGACCTATCTGAAATCTTTGACGATGCAGACAGCGCTCAGCAAAGCGAACTAAAAGTAATGGAGATCTTCAACACTTCTCCAATCCGTGTTCTTGGTTGTGTGCCTTGGAGCATCGAGCTAATCGCTACTCGTGCTGCAGATATGGCTTCTCACCTAAACGCTGAAATCATCAACGAAGGTGAATTGAATACTCGTCGTATTAAGAGCATCACTTTCTGTGCGCGTTCTCTACCGCACATGATTGAACACTTCAAGCCAGGTTCACTACTTGTGACTTCGGCTGACCGTCCTGACGTTATCGTTGCAGCAGCACTTGCAGCAATGAACGGCGTTGAGATTGGTGCTGTTCTTCTAACTGGTGGTTACGATATCCCTGCGGAAATCCAAGACCTAATCAAACCTGCTCTAGAGACTGGTCTTCCAATCTTTAAAGCACAAGGTAACACTTGGCAGACATCTCTGAACCTACAGAGCTTCAGCCTAGAAGTACCAGCAGACGATAAAGAGCGTATCGAGTTCATCAACGAACACGTTGCGGGTCACATCGATGGCAACTGGATCGAGTCAATGACGGAAGGTACTGAGAAGTCTCGCCGTCTAAGCCCACCAGCATTCCGTTACCAACTAACTGAGTTCGCTCGTAAAGCTGGCAAACGTATCGTTCTTCCTGAAGGTGATGAGCCACGTACAGTTAAAGCTGCGGCTATCTGTGCAGAGCGCGGCATTGCAGAATGTGTGCTTCTAGGTAACCCTGAAGAAATCCGTCGTGTTGCAGCACAACAAGGTGTTGAGCTAGGTGCTGGCGTAACGATCATCAACTCTGACGAAGTACGTGAAAACTACGTAGCTCGTCTAGTTGAGCTACGTGGCGCGAAAGGCATGACTGAAGTTGTTGCTCGTGAGAAGCTACAAGACTCAGTATTCCTAGGCACTATGATGCTTGAAAACGGTGAAGTAGACGGCCTGGTTTCTGGTGCTGTTCACACTACAGCGAACACTATCGTTCCTCCGTTCCAAATCATCAAGACTGCACCAGATGCTTCTATCGTATCTTCTGTATTCTTCATGCTACTGCCTGACCAAGTACTGGTTTACGGTGACTGTGCGATCAACCCAGATCCAACAGCTGAACAGCTTGCTGAAATCGCTATCCAATCTGCAGATTCTGCTGCGGCATTCGGTATCGACCCACGCGTTGCTATGATCTCTTACTCTACTGGTGAATCTGGTAAGGGTGCAGACGTAGATAAAGTACGTGAAGCGACGAAGCTTGCTCAAGAGAAACGTCCAGATCTAGTGATCGACGGTCCTCTACAATACGATGCTGCTATCATGGAAAACGTTGCTGCTTCTAAAGCACCGAACTCTCCAGTAGCTGGTAAAGCGACTGTATTCGTATTCCCAGACCTAAACACTGGTAACACGACTTACAAAGCGGTACAACGTTCAGCAGATCTCGTATCTATCGGTCCAATGCTTCAAGGTATGCGCAAGCCAGTAAATGACTTGTCTCGTGGCGCTCTAGTAGACGATATCGTGTACACAGTAGCTCTAACGGCTATCCAAGCAGACCAAGCTGCGCAAGCTGAAGAAAAAGTAGTTAACTAATTTTCTTTTTCAGAAAGCAAAAACCCTAGATGTTTATCTAGGGTTTTTTTACGCCTGAAGAAAAGCGAATTAATTAATGATTCTAACCACGTCCGTGAGGCGAATCTAAATCCAGATCAGGCCCTTTAGGCACCACTTGAGTCGGGTTGATACCAGTGTGGCTATAATAGTAGTGGCGCTTGATGTGGTAGAAATCCGTCGTCTCTTTAATACCCTCTATTTGATAGAGCTCTTTTAGATAACCTTGGATATGTTTGTAATCCGCAATTCGTTGCTTGTTACACTTGAAGTGACCCACATACACAGCATCGAATCGAACCAAGGTCGTGAACAACCGCCAATCCGCTTCAGTAATCTGCTCTCCCGCTAAATAACGGTTCTCACTAAGATGCGCATCCACTTTATCTAACGCTTCAAATAACGCGTCATACGCCTCTTCATAGGCTTCTTGTGTAGTTGCAAATCCAGTACGATAAACGCCATTGTTGATGTTCGGATAGATGTAGTCGTTCCATTCGTCAATCTTGCTCGCCAATTCACACGGGTAGTAATCATCGGTGTTACCCGTTAGTTCATTAAACTCTGAGTTAAACATGCGGATGATTTCAGACGACTCATTGCTCACAATGGTATTGGTTTTCTTATCCCACAATACAGGCACCGTCACTCGACCAGAGTAATCTGGTTTGGCTTGAGTGTAGATTTGGTGCATGCGAGTATGACCAAACAACGGCTCAGGTAAACCCATTTGCCATCCTTCACTCATCATGTCTGGGCATACGACGGTCACATCAATGTGCTCAGTTAGGTCTTTAAGCTCTCGGAAGATAAGTGTGCGGTGTGCCCAAGGGCAAGCTAACGATACGTATAGGTGGTAACGACCACTTTCTGGCTCAAATGGCGCACCGGCCTTATTCTCAACCCAGTTACGAAAGCCCGCATCTTCACGAACGAACTTACCACCACTTTCTTTAGTGTCATACCACACATCGTGCCAAACACCTTCAACTAACTTACCCATATCCAAACCTCTGTGATGCTAACTTTTTTATACCAATCACAGTAAGTAAATGTTCAGAAATAGCGCAGAGAAAAGGCTTGAGAACAAGGAAGAATTTTTCTGTTAGTAGCTATCTACAATCAAAAATTCTAACGCCGTTATCGAGCGTTTTAGCAAGCTAGGATGAGCAGTTATTTACTACGATTGGTATTAGTATAAAAAAAGCCAACTTTTTCAAAACTAGAAGAAGTTGGCTTAGTTGTTCGAATTATTTGATGAAGCTGTTGAGCAAAATATAGGAACTAGGTCTGCAGTACAAAAAAAGCGCGACTCTAAAAACTAGTCGCGCTTAAGCCTGTCACAGGCTGAACCGTTTTAAATTGGCTCTAGACTTGTACGTGCAAGCAAGATACTGCGTGAACGTCATCGCCTTGAATCGTTGGCTTAGTTTGCGCGCACGCCTCTGTCGCTTGTGGACAACGAGTACGGAAAACACAACCTGATGGTGGGTTGATTGGCGATGGCAGATCGCCCTCCAACATCTGGATTGTTTTACTACGCTCTAAGCGAGGATCTGGAATAGGAACCGCAGACATCAACGCCTTAGTGTACGGGTGCTTTGGATCAGAGAAAAGTGCATCTGATTCACCCAGCTCAACCGCATTACCTAGGTACATTACCAATACACGGTCTGAGATGTGCTTAACCACTGACAAATCGTGCGCGATGAATACCAACGAAAGGCCTAGCTCTTTTTGCAGTTCTTTCAGAAGGTTAACAACTTGAGCTTGGATAGATACGTCAAGTGCCGAAACCGGTTCATCACAGATGATCATCTTAGGTTTCAAGATAAGTGCACGTGCGATACCAATACGCTGACACTGACCACCAGAGAACTCGTGCGGGTAACGGTTGATTACGTTAGGCAGTAGACCTACCTTCGCCATCATCTCCTTAACACGGTCTTTCACTTCCTGCTTAGAAAGCTCTGGGTAGAACGTCTCTAGCGGCTCAGCAATGATGTCGCCAACAGACATACGCGGGTTAAGCGATGCTAGTGGGTCTTGGAAGATCATCTGAATCTCTTTACGAGTTTCACGACGCTGTACTTCTTGCATCTTAGTTAGGTCTTGACCTAACCACATTACTTCACCGTCAGTTGCTTCAACCAAACCAATGATGGCACGAGCAAACGTCGATTTACCACAACCAGACTCACCTACTACACCCAACGTTTCACCTTCGTAAAGGTGGATATCAACGCCATCAACTGCTTTTAGGTTTGAAGGTTTTGCCCAAGGCCACGCTGATTTAGCCGCAATGCTAAAGTGAACTTTCAGGTCTTTAATATCTAATAATAACTGCTTATCTACTACACTCATTTTGTCCAAGCCTCCCAATCAGAAAAACAAGCACGCTGACGGTCACCTTGACCAAATGGAGTCAGAATCGGTGCTTCTTGCTTACAACGGTCCATTACACGGTGACAACGGTCTTGGTAAGGACAGCCTGTTGGCAGGCGAAGTAAGTTTGGTGGGTTGCCTGGAATAGTCGGTAGGATCTCACCTTCTGTATCCAAACGAGGAATAGCTTTCAGTAGACCTTCCGCATATGGGTGACTCGGCTCGTAGAAGATTTCGTCAACCGTACCGTACTCCATTGTACGACCAGCATACATCACAAGTACTTTGTCACAAGAACCCGCAACAACGCCCAAATCGTGGGTAATCATGATGATTGCCGTGTTGAACTCGTCTTTCAATTCGTTCAGCAACTCCATGATTTGAGCTTGAATAGTTACATCCAGCGCGGTGGTGGGTTCATCTGCAATAAGCAGTTTTGGACGGCACAATAGCGCCATTGCAATCATCACACGCTGACGCATACCGCCAGAGAATTCGTGTGGGTACATGGTGATACGCTTACGTGCTTCAGGGATTTTAACCGCCTCAAGCATGCGTACTGATTCTTCGAATGCTTCCGCTTTACCCATGCCTTTGTGTAGCATAAGTACTTCCATCAGCTGATCACTTACTTTCATGTAAGGGTTCAGTGATGTCATAGGATCTTGGAAGATCATCGCGATCTGTTCAGCACGAACTTTGTTCAGTTCTTTTTCTGGAAGGTTAAGGATCTCTTTACCTTCGAATTTTGCACTACCAGAGATGATGCCGTTTTTCGCCAACAACCCCATGATAGAGAATACAGTCTGTGATTTACCTGAACCTGACTCACCAACAATACCTAGCGTTTCGCCTTGGTTAAGTGAGAAGTTCAAGTCGTTTACTGCGGTTACGATACCATCTTGCGTGGTAAATTCGACGCGCAGGTCTTTGACATCTAATAAGCTCATCATTGCTTCCTTAATCTTTTATAGCTTTTGTAGTTTTATTTGCTATTAATTTTTATCTGTCTTTTGGATCAAGCGCATCGCGCAGACCGTCGCCTACGTAGTTAAAGCAGAACAGCGTGACTACCATGAATGCCGCAGGGAATGCCAGTTGCCAAATTGCAACTTCCATTGTTTGCGAACCTTCTTGAAGCAATGCGCCCCAGCTTGTCATAGGCTCTTGAACACCAAGACCAAGGAAAGATAAGAATGATTCTGTAAGGATCATGCTCGGAATAAGCAGCGTAGAGTAAACCGCTACGATACCTAGAACGTTTGGAACGATGTGACGTGTAATGATCTTCCATTTGCTTACACCACATACGTGAGCAGCTTCAATGAACTCTTTACTACGTAGACTCAGCGTTTGACCACGTACAATACGCGCCATATCTAGCCAAGCAATCGCACCAATCGCAACGAAGATTAGAATGATGTTACGACCAAAGAATGTTACTAGAACGATTACTAGGAACATGAATGGTACTGCGTACAAGATTTCTAGGATACGCATCATCACTCGGTCAGTACGACCACCAATGAAGCCGGAAGCTGCACCGTAAAGCGTACCAATCAATACTGCTACGAAGGCACCCATCACACCAACCATCAATGAGATGCGGCCACCGACCAGAGTACGCACGTACAGGTCACGACCTAAGCTATCAGTACCGAACCAGTGGTCAGCATTGGGACCAACGTGCATTGCATACCAATCAGTATCGTCGTAAGTATACTGAGCCAGCATCGGCAAAAAGATAACCGCCAGTACCATAATAGTAAGGATGAACAGGCTGACCATCGCCGCTTTGTTACGCATGAAACGAATACGAGCATCCTGCCATAAACTACGACCTTCAATCTCCAAACTCTCAGAGAACTTTTCGATCGCTTCTAAATTTTCTTTTTTCTTCAACATAACCAGTCCCTGTTAGTAGCGAATTTTCGGGTCAATCAGCGCTAGCAAAATATCAACAATTGCGTTGAACAAGATGAATAGGAAACCAATCAAGATGGTTACACCCATTACTAGCGAGTAGTCACGGTTAAACGCAGCGTTAACAAACAGCTTACCGATACCTGGTAGGCCGAAGATGGTTTCAACAACAACTGAACCTGTGATGATACCTACGAATGCAGGTCCCATGTATGAAACAACAGGCAGCATTGCTGGCTTAAGAGCATGCTTAAGAATGATGTAACGGTAGCTTAGACCTTTTGCACGTGCAGTTCGGATAAAGTTACTGTTAAGAGTTTCGATCATGCTACCACGAGTAATACGAGCGAAAGTTGCTACGTATAGAAGAGACATCGCGATAACAGGTAGCACGATGTACATGAATGTACCGCCATGCCAACCACCAGCAGGGAATATATTCCAGTGCAGTGAGAATAGGTAAATCAGTGCGGGTGCCAATACAAACGATGGCATTACAACCCCAAGCATCGCGGTCGACATGATGGTGTAGTCGACCCAGGTATTATGCTTCAAGGCGGCAATGGTCCCGACGGTGACCCCCATTAGTAATGTGAAGATAAAGGCAACGAAACCTACCTTCGCCGATACTGGAAGTGCTACCGCGATCAACTCATTTACTGTGTAATCTTGGTATTTAAAAGATGGACCGAAGTCACCTTGTAAGATATTTGTCAAATACGTGGTGTATTGTTCAAATACTGGTTTATCTAAGCCGTACTTAGCTTCGATGTTAGCCATAACTTCTGGCGGTAATGGACGCTCGCTTGAAAACGGGTTACCCGGCGCGAAACGCATAAGAAAGAAAGATATAGTGATCAAAACCAACATGGTTGGGATCGCTTCAAATATCCGTTTCATAATGAATTTAAGCATAAACTCACTCTTTCAGTCTGTGACAATTAAAATTAGAAAGACGCTACATGCGCGCCCTGCGCATGTAGTGCCTGTATCGTTATATTTATATTAACTTTTGAATCGAAGCTGATTATTGAGCTTTGATGTATAGGTCTTTCGAGAAGATCTTGTCTTCCGCGTTGTTGATTGGGAAGCCACCAACATGCGGGTTAAGTAGACGAGATTTCACGTATTGGTAGATAGGAGCGATTGGCATATCGTTAGCCATCAACTTCTCAGCTTCTAGGTAAAGTGCTTCGCGCTCTTCTTCTGAAGTAGAGTTAAGTGCTTTGTCGATGATTTGATCGTAAGCCGCGCTATCGTAGTGAACACCACCGGTAGTGTTGTTACTCTTCATTAGCGTTAGGAACGAAGACGCTTCGTTGTAGTCACCACACCAACCAGCACGTGCAACTTCGAAGTCACCAGAGTCTTTAGAAGATAGGTATGTTTTCCACTCTTGGTTTTCAAGTGTTACTGAAAGACCTAGTGTTTTCTTCCACATTGAACCTAGTGCTACAGCAATCTTCTTGTGGTTCTCTGAAGTGTTGTAAAGTAGGTTGAATTTAAGTGGGTTGTCTTTACCGTAACCCGCTTCTGCAAGAAGACGCTCTGCTTCTGCGTTACGCTCTTTTTGAGACATCTTACCGTAAGCAGGTAGCTCAGGGTTGAAGCCAGCAGTGATTTCAGGCGTTAGGAAGTAAGCAGGTTTTTGACCTTGCGCTAGGATTGCACCTGTTACGATATCACGGTCGATTGCATAAGAGATTGCTTGACGAACACGAACGTCATCAAACGGTGCTTTCTTCGTGTTGAAGATGTAGTAGTAAGTACATAGGTTACCCGCTACAGATACATCTTCAGCGTGCTCTTTTTGAAGGCGCTTGAAGTGCTCAGTTGGCAGTTCGTTTGTGAAGTCGATTTCGCCAGATAGGAAACGGTTCATTTCCGCTACTTGGTTTTCGATTGGTAGGAACGTTACTTTGTTAAGAACTGTTTTATCGTTGTCCCAGTACTGTTCATTACGCTTAAGTACTAGACGCTCGTTAACAACCCATTTATCAACAGAGAATGCACCGTTGCCAACAAAGTGCTCTGGCTTAGTCCACTGGTCACCGTATTTCTCAACCGTTGCCTGGTGTACTGGCTTCATTGTTGTGTGGCCCATCATCATTACGAAGTATGGTACCGCTGTTTCTAATTCAACAACTAGAGTGTTTGCATCCACTGCTTTAACGCCTAGTTCACTCTTGTCTTTCTTACCCGCTACGATATCTTTCGCATTCGCCATCTTGGTGTATTCCATGTACCAAGCGTATGGAGAAGCCGTTGCAGGATCAACTGCACGTTGCCAGCTGTATACAAAATCTTGAGCTGTTACAGGATCGCCGTTAGACCATTTTGCGTCTTTGCGTAGGTGGAAAGTGAATGTTTTGTTGTCTGTCGTTTCCCAGCTTTCCGCAACACCAGGGATAGTGTTACCGTCGCCGTCTTGGTTCACTAGACCTTCTAGAAGATCACGAATTACGTGAGATTCTGGTACACCTTGAGATTTGTGTGGGTCGATAGTTGCAACTTCAGTACCGTTACCGCGAACAAGTTCCTGAACTTTTGCCAGTTCTGTGCCTGCTGGAACTTCAGCAGCGATAGAAAGAGTAGAAGAGGCAGCCACTGCCAAACCAGCACCTAGAAGAAGGGCCTGAGTGATTTTATTCTTGTACATTTAATAAACTCCAAGTTTTATGTATTGCATCCATGACTTCTTTGCTTGGTTCACTGAACGGCAGTGATTTAGATTTATTTAGCTCAAAATTTAAGCATAAAAATCTAAAACCTTACAAAGATTGAGGCACACACTATCAACCATTGAAGTAATTTGCCACAAACAAGTCGCAAAAAATCGGATAATTCTCCGAAATACTTAAGGTATCAGTGTAAATATCTAACAAATCCCAAATCAGTAGTGACTTGCGTAGAGGGATTAATTAAAAAACAGCCTTTAGTGTTGATGTGTCTGTGTTGATACTTTTTTTTAGCATCTTATGCTAGAACACTGAGCGCAAATTAACATTAATGCCACATGAAATCTAATTGCACATCACATATCACCTAAACCGTCTACACTATTTGTGAGGATAATCACTTTATACAAGACAGCATAATGCTCTGCACCAAACCGGGTTATCCAATGCACCAATTAAGACAAAATTACGCGATGAATTTATATGCAACCACAATGAATTATCATTTATCAAATCAATGGTTATCTATAAATAGATTTATAGCAGGTACAAAAAAACCGACCTAAGTGGTCGGTTTTTGACTGTCTCATATACAAATGAGTAAATGCTGAAGCAACATCACTTTAAGAGAAATTACTTCTCCCAGCGTTCCGCTGCTTTCGTGTCTGAATCACGAGAATCAACCCAACGCGTCGTTTCGGTCGTGCGTTCCTTTTTCCAAAAGGGAGCCTTGGTTTTCAGGAAGTCCATAACGAATTCACAGGCTTCAAATGCAGCACCACGGTGTGCACTGGATACACCAACGTATACAATCTGGTCGCCGATATCTAAGTCACCTACACGGTGGATAACACGCATCTTCTGAATAGGCCAGCGAGCCTCAGCTTGGTCACAGATCTCGCTCAGTGATTTTTCTGTCATACCCGGATAGTGCTCCAGAGACAAACCAATCACATTGTCGCCAAGGTTCATGTCGCGAACTTTACCAACGAACGTCACAATCGCTCCGGCAGCTGTACCTTGAGCCAAGTAGTCGTATTCGTCGCCTACCGAGAAGTCCTCAGCTGTCACTAATACTCTTGGATCCATGCTTAGCCTCCAGTCACTGGCGGGAAGAAAGCCACTTCGTCGCCGTCTTTCACTTCAGTTGTCAGAGGTACGATTGATTGGTTAAGTGCAGCCAGAAGCTTACCCTCTTCCAATGCGATATCCCATTTGCCTTCTTGTGTCACAAGATGACTACGAATCGCTTCAATCGTCTTAAATTGTGCATCAACTTCAACGCTGTCCACACCAACAAGTTCACGAGTTTGAGCAAAGAAAAGTACTGTAATCATGATTCCACCTTGAAGTGACCAGATTTACCACCTGTCTTCTCTAACAGGCGCACGTTTTCGATAACAATGTCTTTCTGAACAGCTTTACACATATCGTAAATCGTTAACGCAGCCACAGAAGCAGCCGTTAGCGCTTCCATTTCTACGCCAGTCTTACCAGCAAGCTTACAAACCGATTCGATGCGAACCTTGTTTTCAGACTCGATAGCTTCAAGCTGCACTTCTACTTTAGTTAATAGCAGAGGGTGACACAGTGGAATCAGATCCCACGTCTTTTTAGCCGCTTGAATACCCGCGATACGTGCCGTTGCGAAAACATCACCTTTATGATGGCTACCAGAAACAATAAGCTCTAGCGTTTCAGCAGACATTTGCACGAACGCTTCTGCTCTCGCTTCACGTACTGTTTCTGCTTTAGCCGATACATCGACCATGTTTGCTTCACCAGACGCGTTAATGTGTGTAAATTGGCTCATACTCAAACCGCCTTATACAGAAAGGTGTGGCATGAAGTTGCAAGGACGGTGGCTAGCATCCATCTGTTGCTTGATAATCTTAGTCCAACCCGTGCGACAAGCGCCTGTTGAGCCTGGCATTGCAAAGATAACTGTGTGGTTCGCAAAGCCCGCAATTGCACGAGATTGAATTGTCGATGTACCGATCTCTTCGTAAGATACTTGACGGAATAACTCACCAAAGCCTTCTACTTCTTTGTCGAAGAGTGGCTTAAGCGCTTCAGGCGTGCTGTCACGAGATGTGAAGCCCGTACCGCCAGTGATCATGATCGCTTGTACACTTTCATCAGCGATCCACTTAGATACGATCGCACGGATCTTGTACATGTCATCGATAACGATTTGCTTATCAACTACGTTGTGACCTGCTTCTTTAGCATTCTCAGCTAAGTAACCACCTGACGTATCGTTTTCTTCTGTACGCGTATCTGAAACCGTTAGTACTGCGATGTTTGCTGCTTGAAATTTGCTTTCTGCGTGACCCATTTGTTCACCTATATAAAATTAGACTGATTCGCCCAGCTTAAATAAACTGAGCGATAAAATACGTTTGAGTGTGTGCGGGTTAACCGCCGATTGACGCCAAGTTTGGAGTCATGCCGCTGTTGCCATCATGTAAGAAGTGGCTAACGGACTTGGTTTGTAGCTGAGCCTGAATACGATCAATGAGCTCTTGCTCTTGTTGATCTTCTTGAATCAAATCTCTCAGTTCAACACCGTGATCGCCAAACAGACATAGGTGAAGCTTACCGGTCGCAGAAACGCGCAGTCGGTTACAGCTCTCACAAAAGTCTTTCTCGTAAGGCATGATCAAACCAATTTCCCCCTTGTAATCTGGGTGAACGAACACTTGCGCAGGGCCATCATTAACGGCTCTCACTTTAAGCAACCAACCATTAGCAATAAGCTGGTTACGAATCGCGACACCTGACACATGGTGTTTATCAAACAACTCGTCCATCTCGCCGGTTTTCATCAGCTCAATAAAACGCAGTTGAATCGGTTTGTCTTTAATCCAATTAAGGAAGGCAGGTAACTCTTGGCTATTGAGGTCTTTCATCAATACTACGTTTACTTTGACTTGTTCAAAGCCAACCTCAAACGCTTTATCAATGCCTCGCATTACCTCAGTAAACTTATTCTCACCAGTAATCTGATGAAACATGCGCGGATCTAAGCTATCCACGCTTACGTTAATGTGAGTTAAACCAGCATCACGCCACTGCCCTACTTGTTTCTCCATACGGTAGCCGTTAGTTGTCGTAGCAACTTTTTTGATACCCGGAGTGTTGGCAACGGTTTGAATAATTTCGGGGAAGTCTTTACGCAGACTCGGCTCTCCGCCTGTGATGCGGATCTTTGAGGTGCCACAATCTGCAAACGCTTTAACGACACGTTTGATCTCGGGAACACTTAAAAAAGACGAGTTTTTTTGCCCTGACGGTTTGTAACCATCTGGCAAGCAGTAAGTACATTTAAAGTTACAGACGTCTGTAACCGACAAGCGCAAGTAATAAAACTTGCGATGGAATCTATCTTCGAATTGTTGCGCCACGGAACACCTTTCCAAACACGGGAGGCATAATCATTTCCAATTAAGCCCTTGTGACAACATGTCACTGGCTCTTGATGCGTATCGGTACAGCAAATACCACTGTGCGACTTAGCATGCGAGAGCTCGGAGTTATGGCAACCGCACGTTACATTCACACGCACAGTAGCTGGGTAATAAAATACTTAATATTTGTACGTGAATCTAGCTTTGATGACAAAAAACGGGTCACATTGGCAAAAAAAACGTATCAAACGCTCAAAATAACTCTTGTTGAGTATCTGACAAGAAGCATTTAACCTAAATTATAGTTGGTAATAATCTAACAAGAATAAAAAATGAATATTTACACTTCAAAGAAAGTGGTCGCAATCGGTGGCGGCCATGGCTTAGGTCGCATGTTGGCGGCATTAAAAGATTTCGGTAGTAACGCCACGGGCATTGTTGCTACAACAGATAACGGTGGTTCAACCGGACGAATTCGAGATTGCCAAGGTGGTATCGCATGGGGTGATACTCGTAACTGCATCAATCAATTAATCACTGAGCCGTCAATCAGCTCGATGATGTTTGAATACCGTTTTCGCGGTCAAGGTGAACTCGACGGTCATAACTTGGGTAATCTGATGCTGACCGCACTAGACAACCTCTCGGTTCGACCATTAGAAGCGATTAACCTGATCCGAAATATGCTCAAGGTCGATGTCAATATCGTCCCTATGACCGAACACCCGTCAGACCTTACCGCCCTATCGATGGATGGGCGCTGGGTAACAGGTGAAACCAATGTGGATGACATGACAGAAAAGCTACGCATGATGGACTTGTCGCCGGAAGTGCCAGCAACTAAAGAAGCCGTTGCTGCAGTTGAGCAAGCGGACTGCATCGTTCTTGGGCCAGGGAGCTTTTTGACCAGTGTGATGCCACCACTTCTGCTCCCAGAGATTGGTAAAGCTATTTCCGAAAATACCCATGCTAAGCTTATCTTCGTTGAAAACTTATCGCCAGAGCATGGTCCTGCCGGGAAAATGACACTTCAAGAACAGCTTGAGTGGTGTGAACGTACCTGTAAAGCACGCAAGATAGATATTATTCTTGGTAATGAGCCTCACCCTGAACTTGAAGGACAATGGAATTGTATCACCACTGATCTTGCGTCGGCCAACCGAGACTGGCGCCATGACCGAGTGAAGTTACAACAAGCGATCGAAGCTCAGTTGGCTTAAACCACAAACCAGCTCAAACAACAGAAACTAAAAAAGGAGCATTCCGCTCCTTTTTAGTTTCTATAGTAATTCTCTACTTTAGAGATCCGTCATCAACTGCTGATATTCTGTGTATGTCGAAAGCAGTAATGACTGCATATCTTCAAAATCACCATCGGTAATAGGCAGAGACTGTTTCACTTTACTGTCTAAATCAATCGCGAAACTGCACAAGGAGTCAGCACCAAAGCTGGCAGCGCTGCTCTTTAGAGCATGGCTAATATCCGCCAAATACTTGGAGGTATCCGACTCTTTATTTATCTCTAGGTGCTCATAGTAGCCTTTTAATTCTCCTAAAAAGATCTCCAGTAACACCGGAACATTCTCTTGCCCTATTTCACCGGCAAGCTCATCAACTTTTTGTTGATTCAATACTTTGGTCATTGTTATTTCTTTTCGTTTGGTGATTACTGTTTTGCATTCCACGCTTGCAATTTACGGTAAATGGTCGAAGGACTTACATCCAAGAAACCAGCTGCTCTTGGAATGTTGCCATCACACGCTTTGATGGCCTGCTCGATGGCTGTTTTTTCAGTGATCCACAGCGGGAAAATATCTTTAACGGTGATGTCTTCACTCTGCTTCTCTTTCAAGCGTAGACTGTTTTCAATTGGCTGGTTTAGTGGTGGCGGCAACATGTTGAGCGTAATCTCTTTACCATTGTTCAATACCACAACATTTCGCAGCACGTTTTGCAGCTGACGTACATTACCAGGCCATTCATACTGATTGAAACGATCAAGCACTTCCTGAGCAAAACGCACAAACGCTTTGCCCTCTTCTACGGACATATATCCTAGCAGTGAGTACGCAATCTCGATGACATCTTCACCACGCTCACGCAATGGTGGCAAGTGCAGAGGAATCACGTACAAACGATAGTATAAATCTTCTCTAAAACGCCCTTCTTGAACTTCTTTCCAAGGATCGCGGTTGGTCGCACAAACAAAACGAACGTCGACACTCTTCATCTTCGACGAACCCACTTTTTGGAAAGTACCTGTCTGGATAAAGCGTAAAAGCTTGGTTTGCAGTTCAAGGTCCATTTCACAGAGCTCATCAAGGAACAAAGTGCCACCATCAGCCAGTTCAGCAGCGCCTTGACGATCTGTTGCCGCCCCTGTAAATGCCCCTTTCACGTGACCAAACAGTTCACTTTCAATCAAGTCCTTGGGAATCGCCGCACAGTTGATAGCGATAAACGGTTTATCGCCACGCTTACTCGCAGCATGAATAGCTTCTGCACACACCTCTTTACCGGTACCACTTTCACCAGTAATGAAAATACTCGCTTTACTTGATGCGGCAGAGTCAATAGTTCGATACACCTGCTGCATAGTTTGGCTACTACCGATGAAACCTTGATAGTTCTGATTTCCAGGGTGCTCTGAACTGTTCTTTAATTTCGTCGCTTTGCGGATAGCATTATTGACCGTGATACGAAGGCGGTCTGCTTCACACGGTTTGATAAGGAAGTCTTGAGAACCGTGACGCATCGCTTCAACTGCGGTATCAATCGAACCGTGAGCTGTCATGAAGATAACAGGCACCTCAGGGTACTTTTGTTTAACCGCAAATAGCACGTCCATGCCCGTCATATCAGGCAGGCGTAGATCTAATAAAATTAGGTCAGGGATTCGATGATTCAAACTCTCAATTGCATCGCGGCCAGTGCCGACAATATTGATATCAATTTCGAGCGGTGTAAGATACGAGCGGTACAAAGCTGCTACCGAGGCGGTATCCTCTACCATCAACAAATACTTTGATTTGTTATCTAGCGTTTTTGATTGCATATCCTAGCCATTTATAATTTGCATTTCTTATTATAGTCGCATTCCGCTTTGCATTATGCAAATTGGCCACAATATTTGTATTGTATTTCTATACCGACTTCAAACAATCAATATCTTATCTATATGGCATGAACGATGCAGTCAATTAGATGACCTTCGGGTCACCTAGCCAACTGACGTTGTTAGTGGACTAAGTGTTCACAAACGTAAGCCAGTAGAACATTTCCTACTGGCTATTTTTTGTCTAGAACACGAGCAAGAGGGAGGTTGAGCCAATAATAAGTAACATTTAGCTATTGGTTATAAACTGCTTTCTCAGCTGTTCAATTTCATCGCGTTTCTGCGCTGCCAATTCAAACTCCAAGTTTTGAGCATGTTGATACATCGCTGCTTCCAACTTACTGATCTCTTTATCGAGCTGTTGTGGTGTTAGTACTGCGTAACTTTCTGATGGCTCTGCCACCTTAGACAATGGTACCTGCTTAGATTGTCGTTGCTGCTTCGACTTAGTGATATCACCCAACTCCATGATATCTTTGATATTACGCTTAAGAGCTTGTGGCGTAATACCTTGCTCTTTGTTGTAGGCCTGCTGCTTTTCTCTACGGCGGTCCGTTTCATCTATCGCCTTTTTCATCGATTTCGTGATCGAGTCAC
This sequence comes from Vibrio sp. 99K-1, assembly GCF_013114585.1. Taxonomy (NCBI): domain Bacteria; kingdom Pseudomonadati; phylum Pseudomonadota; class Gammaproteobacteria; order Vibrionales; family Vibrionaceae; genus Vibrio; species Vibrio sp. 99K-1. The sequence goes on along the minus strand of NZ_VTXF01000011.1, from coordinate 17,701 downwards.
CGTACAAGATCGCCTTACCTTCTAGGTTACGAGCTGCACGACCGATCGTTTGGATCAGAGAGCGCTCAGAACGCAAAAAGCCCTCTTTGTCAGCATCAAGAATCGCCACCAGCGATACTTCAGGCATATCCAAACCTTCTCGAAGTAAGTTAATACCTACTAACACATCGAACTCGCCAAGACGTAGGTCTCGAATGATTTCAACACGTTCAACCGTATCGATATCCGAGTGTAAGTAACGCACTTTCACCCCATGTTCTGTTAGATATTCAGTAAGATCTTCCGCCATTCTCTTGGTCAACGTAGTCACCAATACACGCTCTTCTTTCGCTGAACGGATTCTGATTTCAGACAACAAGTCATCCACCTGAGTCGCGACTGGCCTTACTTCAATAATAGGGTCTAATAAACCAGTAGGACGAACGACTTGATCGGCGATCTCTCCATCTGATTTTTCAAGTTCATAGTTACCAGGCGTTGCAGAGACAAAAATCGTTTGCGGCGCGATGGATTCAAACTCATCGAATTTCATTGGGCGGTTATCCAACGCAGAAGGCAGACGGAAACCAAATTCAACTAAAGTCTCCTTACGAGAGCGGTCGCCTTTATACATCGCGCCGATTTGCGGCACGGTAACGTGTGACTCATCGATGATCAGCAGGCCATCGTCAGGCAAGTAGTCGAATAATGTTGGAGGCGCTTCACCTTCAGCACGACCACTCAAGTAACGTGAGTAGTTTTCAATGCCTGAGCAGAAGCCAAGCTCTGTCATCATCTCGATATCAAATTGAGTTCTCTGTGAGATACGCTGCTCTTCGAGAAGTTTGTTATTGTCTTTCAGGTATTGGGCTCGATCTCGTAGTTCATCTTTGATGTTCTCGATCGCTTCAAGGATTTTTTCTCTCGGTGTCACATAGTGAGTCTTTGGATAAACCGTAAAGCGTGGCAAATCTCTTTGCTTTACTGCGCCAGTTAGCGGGTCGAAAATGCTGATACAGTCGACTTCATCATCAAACATCTCGATTCGTACTGCGTCTTGGTCGGATTCAGCTGGGAAGATATCAATCACTTCACCACGAACACGGAACTGACCACGCTCAAAAGCAACATCGTTTCTGGAATATTGAAGTTCGGCCAAACGACGCAAGATATCGCGCTGATCCATGATTTCGCCGCGGCTCAAGTGAAGCATCATTTTCAAATAAGACTTAGGATCACCCAAACCATAGATAGCGGAAACAGACGCAACGATAATAGCATCTTCTCTTTCTAATAGTGCCTTGGTCGCAGACAGCCTCATTTGTTCAATATGAGCGTTTACAGACGCATCTTTCTCAATAAATGTATCCGTGGTTGGAACGTAGGCTTCCGGCTGGTAGTAGTCATAGTAAGAAACGAAATACTCGACAGCGTTATTTGGGAAGAAAGACTTCATCTCACCATAAAGTTGAGCAGCCAACGTCTTATTTGGCGCCAATAGGATTGCTGGTCTTTGAGACTGGGAAATGACGTTAGCAAGCGTGAAAGTTTTACCCGACCCCGTTACCCCTAATAGAGTTTGATGTGCGAGACCAGAATCCAGTCCATCTAGTAATTGGGTAATCGCAGTCGGCTGGTCACCGGACGGACTGTAGTCCGATACCAAATCAAAAAGTTTACTCATAGGTCGCCATTTCCATACTGTTTTTTTAATCAGGTCATTGTCACTCTATGAGGAGTGTCGATGCAACTATTATCTGGAGAAATGCATCTTAAGATTAGAGATCAGTTATAGCTTTTAATTTTAGAACTTGGTACTATCCGTGCCCCTGCAAAGTTTCCTCAGCTAAATTACTCGAATTTTAATCCACTACTTTTCCCCAAAAAACCTAAAAATACCGCTTGTTTTACTGTTCCCTTTGTAATCAAGAAAAGTTATACAATCGTAATAAATTGCAAACTATCCTTTAAATACATCAAGTTAGATCAATTTTTTACATTTTCAGATTTATCCCGGCTATTGTTGTTAAAGTTTCACACACACACTTATCCACAATTTTGGTGGATAACTAAAGCAAAGCCAAATCCAACAAGGCATTCAAGAAAGTAAAGTTATTTATCTAATTTTTTTTCTACTATTTTTTGTTGACAGAAAATAGGACTCTTATTAGAATTCGCGTCGCTAACAAGCAATTCCCCCTTAGTTCAGTTGGTAGAACGGCGGACTGTTAATCCGTATGTCGCAGGTTCGAGTCCCGCAGGGGGAGCCAAATTTAAAGAAGCCGCATCACTTGATGCGGCTTTTTACGTTATAAAGCGACTGGTTTGTATCAAACCAATGTCTCAGAGCTGGCCGCCCGCGTTCTAGTCCCGCAGGGGGAGCCAAATTCTAGAAAAAAGCTCAATCGAAAGATTGAGCTTTTTTCGTTTTAACTGCGACTAACTTGTTCCGAGTTAATGTCTCAGCCGAAGCGTCGGACCGTACTAGCCGCCCGCGTTCGAGTCCCGACAAGGGGAACCAAATTTAAAGAAGCCGCATCACTTGATGCGGCTTTTTGCGTTTTAAAGCGACTGGTTTATACCAAACCAATATCTCAGCCCAAAAATAGGACTTTGCTATGCCCTATGCCCTATGCCCTATGCCTAGTGCAGATCAAAAAAGCCACGAACGAGTCCGTGGCTTACTTAATTTTGAGACCACAGGTTAACCGAAAAATAATCGGTACACTGCAGAGTCTATTTATGTTGTATTACAGGTGACGAGCAATCGTATCCATCAGCACAGCTGCTACCTTATCATCGCCAGCTTTATCGCCTTTGCTGTAGGTATTGATCTGACGCTTCGATGAGTCGTGGATATTGGTAATAGCTACCACTTCTCTCTCGATACCAAATCCAACCAGCTTAATCATCAATTCTTTATTTTTAAATGAGTCGCCAACGATCACGATAGAGTTAAAGTCTTTCAGTAACTCTTTCGTCAAGTCTTCAACTTGAACATCATTACTATTAATAAAAAAGATATCCGCAGACTTCGCAGAGCTACGTTCTCCAGCAGACTTCAGTTGGATTCGCTGCATCTCATTGAATACACCGTTATCTTGCGTTCCAATGGTAGATAGGCTCGCAGCATTAGAAGCCAAAGACAATAGCAGCGTACTAGCAAAAATAGTGCTTTTAACAAAATTCATTCTCTTTACCCTCTAATAACTAAAGAATTGTTTCTTTCATAATACGGAAAGTTTGACCTTTATCATCCGTAGTACAATCGGTATCGATCGTAATGCCGTAGTTAGAATCTCTTTGGTACAAAATTGACTCATTCTCATTAATTGACCAAGTGCTGCCATACATATTGAGATAAGCGCGCGAAACCGTCACCGCATTGCCAAATACCAGTTTTTGATCACGACAAGTATTCCAATCCGCAGTGTAGTTTTCCTGCCAAGTCTCATAACTCTTCAGATCATAAACTCGGTACAGATCTTCACCCCAGATTTCAGCAGCATTCTTTACATGCCAAAATTCTGAAGATGGATTATCCGCATAATAGCCAGCTTCCCCCACCGCTTTTGTATTAATAGTCTGGACAACCGTATGGCCGATATCATTGCCCTCATCAACCGAGGTGTAATTCAACATACTGTGTGTTTGACTAGATTCTTTGGTTTTGTTAAAACCAAAGCCTACTGCGAGACCAGCAGACGGACCATCTGATTTGCTCGCTTCAAAAGAACCCGTAATATCAAAGCTAAAAGACGTACTCTCAGCTAACGAAATCTCTTTATTCACATTACTCGAGCCCGGAAAGCTTTGCTGGTTCACAAACAGATTTCCGTGACGGTGTTGAGGAAGACAGTGATCGTTGAGTTCGTCGTTTTCACACCTCTCACTTAAATACTTCCAAGTCAACCTTGTTTGCTCTTCTAGATCATTAGGGGCTTCATTAACCGCTCTACGGTGCATCTGATTGTAAGCATCTTCACCTGACATGAAATTGAATTGAGAATTCCCGTGGAAAATCTGACCTAAGTATCCTTCTCGGTAATAAAAGTGCGGCGCAACTTTTTCATCTTCCCACTCGAAAAAATAGCCTCCATCGGCAAGGGTTTGACGTGTGACATTCATGCTGCCGTCAACCGCCATAATATAGTTAGTCTTGTTTGACTGAGAAAACATCAACAGATCGATAGTACGAGCGACGTCAACCTGCTCATGAATTTTGTACTTTTCCTTACCTGGGCCATAGGCACCATTCTGAGAGGTAATAATGAACTGTTCTTCAATTTGACCATCTTCTATTCTTGCATGCTGGCAAAGATTCGCAATTTTTCCAGGTAAACCCTCCTGCTCTAGATGGTTATTAATATATTCTACTTTTGCATTAAATATATCGCAGGCTGTCGCCGGGTCGTCGTACACAACGTACTCGTCAGCACCTTTAAAGTAAGCATCATCAATTCCAGGGATAGGAGATGCATTAGCATAGCCAGATAACACAGAGACTGTTATCAAGCTTAGACTGAAGCTTCTTAATTTCATCACTCGTTCCTTTTAACTGCATTAACATCAATATCGATGCCTTTTAAAATTAACGAGTCAAAAAAATATAATCACAATAAAGTAGTAATAAAAAAATATATTCTGTTATTGAAAAAACCTGAACAATAGTGAAGTCACCATTTCATTCATATATCACAAGAAAAATTAAGTTCGATAATTTTTGAGTCTTCTTCCTTAAACCTTCGGTAACAATGTGAAATAAGACGGCCTTGCTCTGTACGAAAAGAAAGACCAGAATGCCCTATATTAATTCTCTTCCGCCATACTAAAAGGTCTTCTAGCGAATCCACCTTCTCTATTTGAATTTGTATTTTTTCAAAGTATCCGTCAAAGTTCATAATTCAATATCTTACTAACGCCAAAAACCATTCCAACAAGTTTTTATTAATTAAGGCAATTTATAAAAACCAAATTTCAACACATCATGAATTTAAAAATTCGTTTAGCCATTTATTAACCAACCGAGAATTGGATGATTTTTTATAATATAAAAAGCCACACTAAAGTGGCTTTTATTTAAAGATGGCAACTTAAGGGCTACATTGATGGCTAACCAACCTGACCTCTTACTATCACCCAACACACTCTATTGGTTCACTATTTACAATAAACCAAATGAGTCAAATAGTACTGACAATCAAGTAATTTCAAGAAAAATCAATATTTAGAATATATTCATTTATAGGAAAGACTCGATTCCCAGTCGGAGAATTCAAAGTTGTCCATCTCAATAATGAACAGCCCATTTTCTCCAACGGGTAGCTCTTTAGTCCCTTGGATATACAGGTTACTAGGCTCAAGATATTTGTTCGGGGATGTCCAGAGATGATGAGCATGATCATAAATATACACGACATCACCATTTTGGATGCAGCTATCGGATTCTGTTAAGCGGCTAATCTTCATGAAGTCAGAAGAATCGTGATCTTCCGTGTAATACGTACTACCACTATAAGTCCAGTAGTGATCTTTATAACCATCTGTTCTAGAGATCTGTACATAGTCATGGTCGTGGATACAAGTACCTATATATGGATGCCAGTTGTCTAACTTAAACTTCGCATTGGATTGCTCTCCATCGGGACCGTAGGTAAGCCAGCCATTAGACACATTTGGATCTGCGTAAACATATTCTCCAGTTAATCGATGCTTTAGTCTGATGGCGTTATACGGCTTATTGATTGGGCGCACACTCTGAGTTGGCGTGCTTTCATCTGCATACTCAAATGCAGTGACTGGGAAATGGTCTGAATACTCATAAAAGTAATACGGCTCCTGTGTGCCGGGTAACTCAACTCTATCCGACACGATATCTAACACTTGGTTATGCCAGTTCTTGGGTTGCTTATGACTACGCTCAACAAGAACATAATCTAGTAATTGCCCTTTTAAATTTGGGTAGTTTGCGTGAGCTAAACCATTGACAGCAGGGTCCCATGAGTAAGGCGCGCCAGCATAGTTAGTCGGCGCTGATGCATTTAAGGTCGCGAGCATTGAGGAAAACTCTTGTGAGTCCTTTGCGACATTTAGGTCACCAGCAATAAAAAACATTTCGTCAGCTGAGCGGTTTGCCCCGAAAATATAGCTATCTATTTGTGCGAACTGGTCTTGTCTAACCACAGAGGGAGCAATATTACAGGTATCATCGTCAGCTTGAACATGGGTGCCGATAATATTGTATCTCTCTCCGCCTTTATTAATGACGGTGTGTATAAAACCTTTTTGGGATGCCCAGTCTGCGCCACAACCATCTCTAAAAATCACTTGTGACTTATACTCAATTGGATATTTACTGAATACAATCACGCCGCCATCATCAAGAGATGTCGAACGCCAACCTTCAGTATGGTCCCAGCCATTCTTTGTACGGCCCAAAACAGGCGTTAGATACCCAAATTTCTGAGCGAGTGCATCGATAAGTATTTGACTCGCTCGGTTATCGAACACTTCATTAAATACAACCACGTCGATATCATCAAAAACCGACGAGTTTGCCAATAACTCTGCTCGTTTATTTGGATTAGTCCCACCAACGAAAATTCCCAGATGGTGATCCAGCATATAGACATTGTAATTCATTATCTTGGGAGGTGAACTGCTCTCCTCAGCTCGTAAAGTAAATGTGAATAGTATTAGAAAAACTGATATCAGATATCTTGTCATGGTTAGTACATCTCCTATTAAACTGAGATGTATCCTCCCATAGTGATATAATTGATAATAATTAAATAGGTCTAAAAAAAATATCAAACCATGGTTAAAACCTTAATAGTAATCATAAAAGTCTACAATTGGCAGTGGTTCCATTTTCACAGCGACCATTTTCTTTACAGGGCTATTTGAAATGATAAGCATATATTGGTTCGGTAGCTCTTCAAGTATTTGAACCGACTTAAAGAACGACAACTTATTTCGTGCTTTTACATACCTATCATAAACAAGCATGTCATCATCACGCTCAAAATCAATGTCTCCATGGTCAACGCGTTCTTCACGTAAGCTTACATTAAATAGGCCATCACTCTTGCGAATGAATTTTCCTTTTGTGTAAATATCTAGGGTGTTATTGAGTCCAGCTTCTTTTATAACCGTAACCGCCTCAAAATTATCCTCACTGATCACTACGTCCATGTTCTCTGTGGCCATATAGTCACCATCTACTGTCATATAAAGGGTGGTAGAGTTGACCAAAACATTTTTTTTCGAACGTAGGCTATGTGTAATAGAAGCAAACATTATGCAAAGACAAAAAAGAAGAAAGTAAATGCTTTTATTTTTAGTAAACATAACGACTAAGCTCCGCGTTAACCATACCAACGAGATCATCCGTAGACTGAGGAGATTCAAACAAAACCACTAAATTGACAGGTGGTGCCAGTGGCTTGAGGATGACAATAGATAAGCTTTCTTGAGAGTGGGCAAGGATCAATCGGCTTAACCTACCTTGTTTAACTTCTTCAGAAACCAGAGGAGTAACGCCTTTTGCGACTACTTTGGCCTCTTCTTCATTATCGCTGTAGACTGTTAACGCTTCGCTAGAAAACATTTTGGTTAGTGGGAGCCAACTCGTTAAATTAGGCTCTTTTGTAGCAAACACCAATGGAAACAATGCGGCAATCACAATGAATACGAGGCCCAATGCAATATAGATTTGATTACGACCAAATGTATGTTGTGTGTTTTTGTCGGTGCTGTCTTCAAAACTCCCAGCCTTACCACTCGGGTCCCCGGTTAATAAGTGGTCTTGGCTATCTAATTGACTATCACTCTCTTCTAGCCACGACACCGCCTCACTTTCTAGTTTATAACCAACCTTAGCGACCGTTTTCAGATACTTTTGTTGCTTCCCATCATCCTCGATCAACGTACGTATCGCGCTAATCGATTGTGTAAGTGACCCTTCCGAAACGTGCTTTCCTGGCCAAGCTCTATTCAACAAATCTTCTTTTGTATTAATTTTCCCAGCGTTTTCACACAACATTAGAATCACAAGATGATCATGATAGCCGATGCGCTTTTCTTCATTTTTGAGTAAATCAGTCACTAACGGGTGGTCTAAGTGAATTAACCAATTATTTAATTTGTACATAAATTAGCCTTGAAACTGAATAACCATAATATTTATACAAATATAATTTTCATGGATAAATATTGGATTCATTTAAAACAATTTTTGATATGTCACTTGATTCATTAAACCATTTGTCACTAACCGAACGTTAACAGGATTAATTAAATGGTTATTTAAAAAGACAAAATAAGTAACTTTTTTGTAAAAGCAACTATATATAAAAAATGCATCGCCATGAAACAAAAAAAACTAAAATACATATATTCCAAACTTGACAACTATTTCATAAAAAAAAGAGAGTGAATTTCACTTAATTATTAGTAAATATTACAATTTAATTCACAAATTGACTTATAATGACAGTAAATGTCTTTTGATTTTTTCTCTTACCGGAAAAAACCTATGCCTAGACGTTCGCTAAAAATCTGAATTACAACAAACTAATCTGCGCAGATTAAGTTTTTGCCGATGTCAGGCTCATTTAGGGTAGACGATTTGCCCCTTCCCTCTAATCCTCACTGGTGAAACCGGTTTCTTAAAAGCTGATACATTCAGTACTCAACAAGAAGACAGTAACCTCGTTAAAGTTGTCAATTCTCTGCTCGAGAAAACCACGTATAGAAGCCCAAACACGTCCGTGATACGTGTGTCATTATCACGCTTTAGAACAACTGATTTGTTTCAATGAGATCTGCTATCCTCTTATTAAGCGTATAAATTTCCATCAGACATACAAAACCACACCGTTCACTGGTTGTTATTAGGTGAGCAAAGCAGGATAATATCGGGATCGGAATCTCAAGAATTAATCCATTATGACCGAATACCTTTTGTTGTTGGTTGGCACAGTGCTGGTCAATAACTTTGTGCTAGTGAAGTTTTTAGGGCTATGTCCTTTCATGGGAGTCTCCAAGAAACTGGAGACTGCGATTGGCATGGGCCTCGCGACGACTTTCGTTCTGACGTTAGCGTCGGTATCTGCATACCTAGTAGAAACCTACATCCTTACCCCTCTGGGTATTGAATACCTGCGTACCATGAGTTTCATTTTGGTTATCGCGGTGGTGGTTCAATTTACGGAAATGGTGGTTCACAAAACCAGCCCGACTCTTTATCGCCTATTGGGTATCTTCCTACCCCTTATCACCACCAACTGTGCGGTATTAGGCGTGGCACTCTTGAACATCAATGAAAACCACAACTTCATCCAGTCGATCGTTTATGGTTTCGGCGCGGCGGTAGGTTTCTCTCTTGTTCTGATCCTATTTGCTGCAATGCGTGAACGTATTGCGGTTGCTGATGTTCCAATGCCATTTAAAGGTGCATCGATAGCGATGATCACAGCAGGCCTAATGTCTCTGGCATTCATGGGCTTTACTGGGTTGGTGAAATAAGCATGAGTACCATTTTAATTGCGATCATTGCGTTAGCTGTTTTAGCCGCTGTTTTTGGCGCTATCTTGGGCTTCGCCTCTATCCGCTTCAAAGTAGAAGCCGATCCTATCGTCGATCAAATCGACACAATTTTACCGCAAACACAATGTGGCCAGTGTGGCTACCCAGGTTGTCGCCCATACGCGGAGGCGATTGCTAACGGAGACAAAATCAATAAATGTCCTCCTGGTGGCCAAGCAACCATTGAGAAGCTAGCAGACTTAATGGGCGTAGAAGTTGAAGACTCCGCTCACGACTTAGATAACAAAGTAAAAACTGTTGCCTTCATTCATGAAGATATGTGTATCGGCTGTACTAAATGTATTCAAGCCTGCCCTGTCGACGCCATAGTTGGTGGTACTAAGGCACTACACACAGTAATTAAAGATGAATGTACTGGTTGTGATCTTTGCGTCGCGCCGTGCCCTACTGACTGTATTGAAATGATTCCAGTGGCAACAACGACTGAAAATTGGAAATGGCAGATGAACATCATTCCTGTTACAGATATCACTAACCAAGCAACTGATGCGACCGCGTCAGAGCCTAAGGCATAGGGTTAGTATGATCTCTTTAATTGAACAAATTCGCACGGGCTCTATTTGGACCTTCCCAGGCGGCGTGCATCCTGCTGAAAACAAGAAACAGTCCAATACCACTGACATCGTTCATGCAAGGCTTCCAGAAGAAATCGTCCTTCCGGTAAAACAGCACATCGGTAAGCCAGGTAACTTATTGGTTACCGTGGGTGACACCGTACTGAAAGGCCAACAACTAACGGCTCTAGATACCGGTTTTACATTACCGGTTCACGCACCTACATCAGGTGTGATTACTGCTATCGAACCAAGAACTACCGCTCACCCTTCAGGCTTAAGCGAACTCAGTGTCGTCATTAAACCTGACGGCTTAGACGCTTGGATTGAACGAACTCCCGTTGAAGAATTTTCAACAAAGACCTCAGACGAACTGCTTGATGTGATTCGTCAAGCTGGTATTTCAGGTATGGGCGGTGCAGGCTTCCCTACTGCGAAAAAGCTTCAGTCTGGCCTTGGCCGTACTGATATTCTGATCGTCAATGCAGCTGAGTGTGAACCTTACATCACCTCTGATGACAAGTTGCTTCAAGAACATGCCGAAGAAGTACTAAAAGGCATCGAAGTGGTTGAACACATCCTTCAACCAAAGCTGACGGTTATCGGCATTGAAGACAACAAGCCAGACGCGATAAAAGCACTTGAGATTGCAGCGAAAGACAAAGACATCGTCATTCGTGTTATCCCAACCAAATACCCTTCAGGTGGTGAGAAACAGCTGATCAAGATCCTCACCAATAAAGAGGTTCCGGCTGGCGGTATTCCTGCAGATATTGGTGTTCTGGTTCAAAACGTCGGCTCTCTTTATTCGATCAAGAGAGCAGTAATCGACGGCGAACCTGTCGTTAACCGCGTTGTGACTTTAACCGGCAAGACCTTTAAGCAACCACGTAACGTTTGGGCGCTATTAGGCACGCCGGTACATGAGCTGCTTGAAGAATTTGGCTACAAAGCTGATAAAAAGCTGCCGCGTTTAATTTTGGGCGGCCCTATGATGGGCTTCACCTTGCCACATGCCAATGTGCCAATCACTAAAACGTCGAACTGTATTTTAGCGCCAACGCGTCGTGAAATTTCACCAAGCACTTACGAAATGGAGTGCATTCGATGCAGTGCATGTGCCGAAGCTTGTCCAGCGTCACTGTTACCTCAACAGTTGCAATGGCATGCAAAAGCCAATGAGCTAGACAAGTGTGAAGAGCTAAATATTAAAGACTGTATTGAATGTGGTGCATGTGCATTTGTCTGCCCAAGCGAAATCCCTCTTGTTCAGTACTATCGCCAAGCAAAAGCTGAAATCAAAACTCGAAAAGATGAAGCCGCTGCTGCAGAGCGCGCCAAGATTCGCTTTGAAGAGAAGAACGCTCGTATGGAGCGTGATAAAGCCGAACGTGAAAACCGCTTTAAGAAAGCCGCAGATAACCGCCGTAAAGATATGAAAACATCCGGCGGTGATGATGCTATTGCTGCTGCGATTGCTCGTGTTAAAGCACAAAAAGCCGCTGCGGATCAGGCTCCGAATGAAGAGCCAGCAGTGAAACCTGCGGTTGCTGCCGCTATTGCGAAGGCAAAAGCGAAACAAGCTGCAGCTCAGAAAGCAGAAGGCGCTGAACCAGACAACTCTGAAATGTCTAAACTGCGTGAAGAGCGCAAGCGTCAAGCGAGAGAGCGCAAGGCACAACAAGCAGCAGCCGATACTCCTGCAGAAAGCTCAGGTGATGGCAAGAAAGACGCCGTTGCTGCGGCTATTGCTCGTGCTAAAGCGAAGAAAGTTCAACAAGCGGAATCAGCTACTGAGGCTCCGGCAGAAAGATCTGGCGATGCCAAGAAAGATGCTGTCGCTGCGGCCATTGCTCGCGCTAAAGCGAAGAAAGCACAACAAGCAGAATCAGCTTCTGACGCTCCAGCTGAAAGTACTGGTGATGCCAAGAAAGATGCCGTTGCTGCGGCTATTGCTCGTGCTAAAGCGAAGAAAGCACAGCAAGCGGAATCAGCTTCTGAAGCTCCTGTTGAAAGCTCTGGCGATGCTAAGAAAGATGCTGTCGCTGCGGCCATTGCTCGTGCTAAAGCGAAGAAAGCTCAACAAGCTGAATCTGCTGCTGAAGCTCCTGCTGAAAAATCCGGCGATGCCAAGAAAGATGCTGTTGCTGCCGCTATCGCTCGTGCTAAAGCCAAAAAAGCCCAGCAAACGAAGCAAGCAGAAACATCTGAACCAGTGGTTGAAGTTGAAACCAAGACTCAATCGGAGCACGTCGACCCTAAGAAAGCTGCTGTTGCTGCGGCCATCGCTCGCGCTAAGGCTAAGAAAGCACAGCAAGCGACACAAGAAACAACCGAAGCTCCTGAACCTGCAGTTGAAACTGAAGCTGGAAGTTCTGGCGATGCTAAGAAAGACGCCGTTGCTGCCGCTATAGCTCGCGCTAAAGCGAAAAAAGCACAACAAGCACAACAAGCGCAACAGGCTGAGGCAGAAGAAACGCCTGAACCCGCAATTGAAGTTGAAACTGAAACTCAACCAGAAGCTGTCGACCCTAAGAAAGCGGCTGTTGCTGCGGCCATCGCTCGCGCTAAGGCTAAGAAAGCACAGCAAGCTAAACAGGTTGAAGCACAAGAAATCGCTCCTGAGCCTCTAACCGAGAAAGAGACTGAAGTTGTAGCTGAGACTCAATCACAGCAAGTCGATCCTAAAAAAGCAGCCGTTGCTGCCGCTATTGCTCGTGCTAAAGCAAGAAAAGCACAGCAAGAGCAAGATAAAAAGAACAATGAGGAGAAAGAGTAGTGGCCTTCTTTATCGCCAGCTCACCGCACGCACACAATCGTAGAAGCACACCAGATCTCATGAAATGGGTCGCTATTTGTGCATTGCCAGGTCTACTAGCTCAAACCTACTTCTTTGGATGGGGTACGCTCATCCAGTTAGTATTTGCTATCGCACTTGCTGTTACCTTTGAAGCAGCCGTAATGCTGCTAAGAAAACGTCCGCCAGTAATGGCGCTACGAGATTACAGTGCAGTTGTGACCGCTTGGCTACTCAGTGTCGCTATTCCTCCGCACTCACCGTGGTGGATTCTGGTGATTGGTATGTTCTTCGCGATTATTATTGCGAAGCACCTATATGGCGGCTTAGGGCAAAACCCATTTAACCCGGCGATGGTGGCTTACGTTGTTTTGCTGATTTCATTCCCAGTTCAGATGACCAGTTGGAATGCACCAGCCAGCTTAACCGCAGAAGCGACAAGCTTTGTTGACTCCTTCTTGATGATCTTTACTGGTTTCAATAATGAAGGGTTATCTCTACAACAAGCTCGTCTTGGTATTGATGGCACCACTATGGCAACGCCGCTTGATGCATTCAAAACCGCATTAACAGCAGGTAACACAGCGTCTGAAGCTCTGTCTCAACCGCAATTTAGCTGGCTAGCTGGCGTAGGCTGGGAATGGGTGAACCTTGCTTACCTCGTTGGCGGCCTGGTACTTATCAAGCAACGCGTGATTCAATGGCATATTCCTGTGGCGTTCATCGGCAGCCTTGCTCTATTTAGCCTAGTGTTCTTAGTGCTCACTCCTGGTGAAACCGCTTCTCCAACCATTCACCTTCTGTCTGGCGCGACTATGCTTGGTGCATTCTTTATTGCAACCGACCCAGTTTCGGCTTCGACGACTGTTAAAGGCCGCTTAGTGTTTGGGGCCCTAATTGGTGCGCTAGTGTTTATTATCCGCAGTTGGGGTGGCTTCCCTGATGGCGTTGCGTTTGCTGTATTGTTAGCCAATATGTGTGTTCCACTGATTGACTACTACACCAAGCCTCGTACATACGGCCACTAAAGGAGCGGACATCATGCTAAATGCGATTAAGAAAAACGGCCTTGTGCTCGCGATTTTTGCCTGTGCATCGACAGGTTTAGTGGCGGTAACCCACTACCTCACAAAAGACCAGATCAAACAACAAGAACAAGCTCAGCTACTGTCTGTTCTTAACCAAGTGATCCCGCACGATCTTCACGACAACGAACTGTTTTCGTCTTGTACTTTAGTTCAAGCTGAAGAGCTTGGTACTGAACAAGCGATGCCCGCTTACATCGCAAAAATCAATGGTGAGCCAAGCGCGATTGCTATCGAGGCAATTGCACCAGACGGTTATAACGGTGCAATTAAAGTGATCGTCGGTATGAAAATCGACGGTACCATTTTGGGCACACGTGTACTTTCTCACCAAGAAACTCCGGGATTAGGTGATAAGATTGATCTACGTGTGAGTGATTGGATTCTTTCGTTTGCAGGTAAGCAAGTGACGGATTCTAATCTAGACCGTTGGAAGGTTCGTAAAGACGGTGGTGACTTTGACCAGTTTACTGGTGCAACCATCACACCAAGAGCAGTCGTGAAGTCAGTCAAACAAGCGGTTCAATACGTTAACCAAAACAACCAAGCATTGCTTGCTCAACCTCTAAATTGTGGTGGTGAATAATGAGTGATCATAAAACACTAATCAAAAATGGCATGTGGGCCAATAACCCTGCCCTAGTACAGCTACTTGGCTTGTGTCCGCTATTGGCTGTCTCTTCAACGGTGACCAACGCACTTGGGCTCGGTATTGCCACGCTACTTGTATTAGTCGGTTCGAACGTTGCCGTTTCTCTGGTTCGTAACCACGTGCCAAAAGAAGTGCGTATTCCAGTATTCGTGATGATCATTGCATCACTGGTAACGTGTGTTCAGCTGCTGATGAATGCTTACGCTTATGGCCTGTACCTATCTCTCGGTATCTTCATCCCACTGATCGTAACTAACTGTATCATCATTGGCCGAGCGGAAGCTTTCGCTTCTAAAAATGAAGTATTACCTGCCGCTCAAGATGGTTTCTGGATGGGCCTTGGTATGACATCAGTATTGGTGGTACTGGGCGCAATGCGTGAGGTTATTGGTAACGGTACTCTGTTTGATGGTGCAGACCTGCTTCTTGGTGATTGGGCTTCTGTGTTACGAATCCAAATATTCCAGTTTGATAACAGCTTCTTGTTGGCTCTACTTCCACCGGGCGCATTTATTGGTGTTGGTTTCTTGATAGCGTTGAAAAACATCATCGATCATCAAGCGAAATCGAAACAACCAAAGCCAGAAAAACCTGTTATTGAGCGTGCCCGCGTGACTAACGCTTAACAACAAAAATCTGCTGAGCTGCTCAACCGCTCAGCAGAAATAGATATAACCAATACACATAACAATGACGCTCATAAGAGCGCGTAACCGATGATACGGCCTGAGTTTTTCGAGTGTATTAAATACCCACTCCAGAGCTCTGCCCTAACTATTTGAAAGTAATGTCGCTATGAACAATGTAAAACGAGTACAAATACTTGAGCGTTTGAGAGAAAACAACCCAAAGCCAGAGACTGAGCTAAATTGGAGTAGCCCTTTCGAACTTCTGATTGCGGTACTTTTGTCTGCACAGGCAACTGACGTCAGCGTGAACAAAGCTACAGATAAGCTTTACCCTGTTGCCAATACTCCACAAGCGATTTTCGACCTAGGTGTCGATGGCCTGAAAGAGTACATCAAGACTATCGGTCTGTTTAATTCGAAAGCAGAAAACACCATTAAGACATGTCGTATGCTGCTTGATCTTCATAATGGTGAAGTGCCAGAAGATCGCTCTGCACTGGAAGCTCTTCCTGGTGTTGGCCGCAAGACTGCCAACGTAGTATTGAACACCGCTTTCGGCTGGCCAACCATTGCCGTTGATACTCACATTTATCGTGTATCGAACCGAACTAAACTCGCGATGGGTAAGACAGTCGATGATGTCGAAGCCAAGCTACTTAAAGTGGTTCCAAAAGAGTTTAAATTGGATGTCCACCACTGGCTCATTCTTCATGGACGCTACACTTGTGTCGCGCGTAAGCCTCGCTGCGGAAGTTGCATTATTGAAGATCTGTGTGAGTTTAAAGAGAAAACTGACGTCTAAGTTCATAAACAAGAACCACAAGCCTATTGGCTAAAGAGTGTCGCAATTGTCTGGCGGCAGAAAACAGAATTACAAAAACGTAAACATAGTTAAAGCTAGGAGCAAATCATGTCAAACGGTCGTATTTTACACACCATGCTACGCGTGGGTGATCTAGACAAGTCTATCGAGTTCTACACCAATGTAATGGGCATGCAGCTATTACGTAAGAACGAAAACAAAGAGTACGAATACACACTGGCTTTCGTTGGCTTTGGCGACGAATCTCAAGGCGCTGTAATTGAACTAACGTACAACTGGGGTACGACTGAATACGACCTTGGTTCTGCTTTCGGCCACGTGGCTATCGGTGTTGATGATATCTACACAACGTGTGACGCGATTAAAGCAGCAGGCGGTAACGTGACTCGTGAGCCAGGTCCAGTAAAAGGCGGGTCAACACACATCGCATTCGTTAAGGACCCTGACGGCTACATGATTGAGCTGATTCAAAACAAACAAGCGAGCGCAGGTCTAGAAGGTTAATTCCGAAATACCTTTGCGAGATACGGCTAGAACGCCTAATAAGATAAACAAAGAAGCGAGCACAGTGCTCGCTTCTTTTTTATCACTCTCACCATAATCGATATTCTTTACTAGGGCTTGTTGATGTTTTGCGGTTGAATTTTGTTCGAGATAAAAGCGTTTTAATCGCGGCGAGGGAGAAGTAGCCTAGTCATTTAAGCAAGTCTCCCTCAACAAAGAGAAAAACGCTTTTTGCCGAACCCTTTGGGCAGCGTTTGCTGGTTATTAACGACTACGTTATCAACTTCTCTTACAAACAAACGACATATCAAAGCCTCATCCTTCCATGTAAACCCAGCAACTCGCTGCAAAAACAAGCTCAAAAGGTCAACATGCCCTATATATTTTTAACAATCTCACTGATGAAACTTTACTTGATAATGATTATCATTTAAATTATCACCCCTATTGATTAGTGAGGTAATACAATGATTAGCGAATGGGAAAAACACACGTTACTCGCCGATACGGCATTGCAGCTCGACGATCCTGTACGAAGTATTCTTCATTATCAGCAGGCACTGAACCTAAGTGAGGAGATCACTGAGCGTACAGATATAGAGGCCGATGAGCGTTTACTAATCTCGGTGATATCTTGTCATAATCTCGCGCAATTCTGGCGCTGGGCGGGTGATACAGAATATGAACTTAAGTATCTACAATTGGCTTCAGAGAAAGTACTGACTCTGATCCCTCAGTGTCCCAATACACAATGTGCTAGCTTTATTGATTCTATTGGCTGTTGTAAAAAAGCACTTATCGATTTCATGAAACGCCATCCAAACCCTAAAATTGCCTCTATGGTGGAAAAAATCGATACCGCGACTAACTGCGAAATGATCGCTCGCTTCCGTCTCAACTAAGCAAATCCGTCTATAGGCACATATCGAGTTGATTCAACTAGATTTCAGATACAAAAAGCCCGTCATAGTGAAGTGACCCCGTAAAGTTGGACATTTCTGTTAAGCGGCTTTCAAGGCCTGAGTTCGATATTCTATCGGAGTCAGGCCTTTTAGTTTCACTTTTATAC